>CAZEMU010000029.1:0-8928 GCA_964513315.1 uncultured Acidimicrobiaceae bacterium
CCACCAACGGCGGCTGGTTTCGCTACGAGCCCAACAGTTCCGCACCCGCACAGGCCGTGCAGACGAGCGCGATCCCCTGGCGCACGCTCGCCGTCAATCTGCTCGGCACTCTGCTGCTCGGCCTGGCGCTCACGCTTCGCACCGGCACAACCGGTTCCCGCCGCATGTGGCTGGCCGTCGCGACCGGTTTCTGCGGCAGCCTGACGACGTTCTCGACGTTCGCCGTCGAGCTGGCCAACCGCTTCCGCAACGATCCGTTCCCTTCCGGCCACGTGACCACGGGTACGAGCCTGAACGGCTTCGAACCGACAGGCGACTACTACATCAATTACGGAGGGCTGACGCCGGGTGCCTCGGCGATCCTCTACGTCGTCGTCAGTCTGGTCGGAGGTGCCCTGGCGTTCTGGCTGGGCCGGTCTGTCGGCAAACGGGTGGCCACATGACGGGCGTGCTCGCATTCGTCGCGCTTGCGGTCATCGGCACGCTCGTTCGGGCAGTCGTAACCGCAGGACCAGCTGCCGGTCAGATCCCCTGGCGCACGCTCGGCGTCAACTGCCTCGGCGCCTTTGCGCTCGGCGTCGTCATGACCAGCCAGCTCGGGCATGCACCGGTCGCCGTCACCGTGGCCGGCCTTGGATCGCTCACCACGTTCTCGACCGTCGCCAGCGAGACGGCAGCATTGCTCGATGATGGCCACAAGCGGACCGCAATCCTCTACGTTGGACTCACGCTGGTCGTCGGTGTTGCGTCGGCCTGGCTCGGACTCTCGATCGGAGAACGCCTGTGAGCATCGATACCGAAGACACGACGGAACCCATCCTCCTCGAGGTCTACAGCGACTTCCTTTGACCGTGGTGTCATGTCGGCGCCGTGCGCGTTGACGAAATCGCTGAAGCCTTTGGCGACAAGGTCAAGATCGAGTGGAAGAGCTTCATGCTCCGCACCGAACCAAAGACCACCAGCCGGGACAAGTTCGTGCACTACACGAACAGCTGGCAGCGCTGCGCCGAAGCCGAGCCTCAGGCGGCGTTCACGACGCCATGGGCGAGCGAGGCCGACGGTCCGTCGAGTTCGTTGCCGGCCCAAGTTGCGTGGAAGGCAGCATCGACGTTTGGCGACGAAGCCAAAGAGAAGATGAAGCGGGCGCTCATGCACGCCTACTTCGTCGACAACCGCAACATCAGCGACGAGGGCGAACTCATCGACATCGCAGTCTCGATCGGTCTCGATCGCGACGAGTTCATCACGATCCTCGCCGAACAGTCACGCCCCTTGGCGATGGCCGTCATCGACGAGCACAACGATGCGATCAACAACGGCATCACCGCAGTACCGACCGTGCTGGTCGACGGCATGCTGCCGATCCCTGGCGCCCAAGAGTTCTCGGTTTATGAGCGGATGATCGAGCGCATGATCGCCCGCCGCGCTGCCGACTGAATCGTTCCAGGTTCGATTTCAGGCAGGTGGGGCGAACGAGGCGACGCCGCCCGTGAACGGGCGCAGGACCTCGGGCACGGTGAACGTGCCGTCAGCCTGCTGGTAGTGCTCCATCAGGAACACCAGCATGCGAGCGACCGGGATCGCGGTGCCGTTCAGCGTGTGCGCGAACTGCGAACCGGACTCGCCCTTGACACGGGCGTCGAGGCGGCGAGCTGAGTAGTCGAGGTAGTTCGAGCAGCTCGTGACCTCGCGGTACGCGCCCTCGCTCGGCAGCCAGACTTCGCAGTCGTACTTCTTGGCCGCGGCGTTGCCCAGATCACCAGCGGCGATGTTCACGACGCGGTACGGCAAGCCGAGCTCGTCGAGGATCTCGCGCTCGATCTCGAGCAGCAGTTCGTGCTCGTCCCAGCTCTTGTCGGGATGCGACCAGATGAACATCTCGACCTTGTCGAACTGGTGCACACGGAAGATGCCACGCGTGTCCTTGCCGTAGGTTCCAGCCTCGCGGCGGAAGCACGACGAGAAGCCGGCGTAGCGAAGCGGCAGCATCGACTCGTCGATGCGGTCGCCACGGTGCATGCCAGCGAGCGGGACCTCTGCAGTGCCGACCAGGTACAGATCGTCTTCGGGGATCCCGTACACCTGATGCTCGTCAGTCGGGAAGAAGCCCGCGTCGACCATCATCTGTTCGCGCACCAGCACGGGCGGCACCACCGGAATGAAACCGCGGGCGACGAGCTTCGCCAGCGCGTACTGCACGAGTGCGAACTCGATCTGCACCGCGCCACGCGTGATGTAGGCGAATCGGCTGCCGCTGACGGCAGCGCCGAGCTCGTTGTCGACCCAACCGAGGTGACGGCCGAAGTCGGCGTGATCCATCGGTGGCGCGGCGTTCTGTTCGCCGATGGTCGCAACGACCGTGCCTTCGTCTTCGCCGCCGTCAGGCACCGACGCGTCTGCCGGGACCGGCAGCTGCAGCGCGAGCGCCTTCATCTCGTCGTCGACGACGTTGTAGTCCGCCTCGGCGGCCGTCAGTTCGGCCTTGACCAACCCTGCAGCCTCGATCTTCGCCGGCCGCTCCTCGGGCGATGCTTTGCCGATCTCCTTGGAGACGGCGTTGGAGCGGGCCCGGGCGTCTTCGACGGCGAGCTGCAGGTCGTGGTGGCGGGAACTCAGCGAGATGAGCTGATCGATCAGGTCAGGCTCGGCGCCCTTGCGCTCGATGCCTGCTCGATAGTCCGCTTCGGTGAGCCGCTTGAGGTCGATCACCCGTGCGAGGGTACCGCCCCGGGACGCTCAGAGTTGAGCTGATTCGCGGATGGCTGCTTCGGGATCGCTGCTCCAGGCACCGCGAGATGCTGCGTTGATGGAAGGCATGTCGTGACAGTGGGCCGACGTGTCGCTCACGGTGTGCAACTTGGCGGTCAGGGCATCGAGTCCGACGATGTCGATTCGAAGGCCCAGGGTGCGCAGGTGCACGATCACGGGAAGAAGATCAGGGTCGACGGCCAGACCGACCGGCACACCGAGTTCGATGCGAGATGCATCGACGCCCGTTGCCCGCAGGCTGCCGTGGATCGTCTGGATGAGGCCCGGCAGCATCTCCGCAGCGGGCAGGTCGATACGCAGGGTGACCGCACTGTGGTCGGCCAGTACCGGAATGGCATCGGCGACGAGTTCGGTCATGACCTCAGCGCCGAGGCCGACTGCGGCAACTCGATGTTGGTGGTCCCACAGCTCGAGCCCTTCGCCGACGGCCCACCATGGAGCTGCCTCGATCGTGTTCGGGGCGATGGCCCGGAACCGGGTCTCGACGGCATCGATCGTGAGATCGTGCCAGTGGAGGTTCATCTCGTCATGCGCCGGCTCGGCATCGTCACCAAGGCGACGGGCCCAGACGACGAGGAACTGGCAACGAAGGCCAGCATCGTCCAGCACCGGAGTGATCATGACTTCATCGGTTTCGCCAAATGGCTCAGGAGCGAACACGAGTGGTGATTCAGTAGCAATGACTTCTTGGCAGGCCGACTCGAACTGGTCTCGAACGTCGCCGCTCAGCAGTTGACGGATGGACCGCCCAAGGAACAGTTCTGGCATGAGTTCGAACGGCATCATGGATCCGTCCGCATTCACGCGAATCACCATCGAATGCGCACCAAGCATGCGGCGCAGTGGAGCCAGGTCCGAAGCCGTCAATGGGCTCGTGGCTCTGTTTTCAACGGTAAGCACACCTTTCAGTCGGCGCGCTGGCCCAGGGCGTGAGCAAAATCGATAGGTAAAAGCCCTACTTGTGGGGGAATGGACCAATTGACCTGAGCCACTGACCCCGGTCCGCTCAACAAGGGCTCATCGGCCCGTTAAGACAGCCTCAAGTACGGGGTTCTTCACCCAGATCAGGTACATCTTCGGGAGCGGGGGTGCCAGCGTCGTCGAACGCACGCTGCACGTCGTCGTAGGTCAGCACCTCGGACTCGGGCGTCGAAGGGCGCCATCCGGACTGCTGCGAGATGACCCACTTGAAGAAGAGCAGGGCGATGATGGACCAGATGTAGAAGCCGCCACCGAGCTTCATGATCAGCCCTGCGCTCTGCTGGTCCTGGGTGACCGACATGTCCCACAGGCGAACATCGTGGTCGTAGGCGTCGTACAGGGCGCCCTCAGCGAACGTCAGGAAGCCACCCGGCACGGTCGGCAGCACCGAGTTGAGGAACAAGAACAGCATCTGGCCCGGATAGCTGGCCCGCAGCTCCGGCAGTGGGCTCACGACGGGCATCCACATGAGCAGGGCCGAGCCGAAGACGACAAGGTGGACGACGTAGTGGAAGACGCCGTTTGCGATCGACGTGTTCACCACCCAGGTCAGGTGCGTCAGCGCCACAACCACGTTGAACAGGACCGCAGCGACGACCGGACGGGTCAGACGGCGTACCCAGATGCCGATGGTGCCGTCGTTGCTGACGATAAGGCGTGCGAGCCACTCAGGCGTTGCCAGCAGGAAGAGCGGTGGAACGATCAGTGTGATGAGCAGGTGCTGCACCATGTGCACCGCGTAGAGGTATTCCTCGCTGATGTCGTGCATCGGCCAGTCGCTCGAGAGCCACAGCAGCGTGACGGCGCCAGCAAATGCAACGCCCTGGCGACGAGACACGATCGTCTCGCCCGGTGCGACTGCTTTCGGGCCGAGGACGTTCACGACCCACCAGCCGAAGCCGAGGACGACCGCAACGATCATCCACACCTCAGGGTGTGCCTGGAACCGCCAGATGTCGGGATCGGCTGCGAGCAGCATGAACTAATGGTGCCAGTCAGCCGAGGCTGATGCTCAGCCCAGACCGAAGAGATCGAACGCGAAGAAGAAGATCGCGTACACACCTATCGCAAGCACGAGGCCGGCGACGAAGATCCGGCGGAACCACGGCGTGTCGTACTTCAGGTGCATGAAGTAGGCGACGACCATGAAGAACTTCACGACCATCAGCACAGTCAGGCCGATGTACAACACGGCGTTGCTGGCACGGCCTTCGAGGAAGTACATGCCAACTTCGATCGCCGTGAGTACGGCGAGGATGACGGCGATCTTGATGTACTCCCAATCGCTGGGGTGATGCGCGTCGTGATCGTCGTGGGTGTCGACGGAAGCTGCGTGATCGGTTGCGGTAGCCATCAGAATCGCTGTGTCTTTCGTGATGTGCGGGGCGTGTAGGTGCGTGATGCGTACGGAGCGGCCAGAGCGGACGAAGCGGTGGTCTACTGCGGGAACAGGTAGACGACGGTGAAGATCAGAATCCAGACGATGTCCACGAAGTGCCAGTACAGGCCGACGATTTCGACCGTCTCGGCCTTGTCGGCGTTTAGGCGACCCTGCTTGTGCATGATGAGCAGCGCGAACAGCATCAAGATGCCGAGGCTCACGTGTACACCGTGGAAGCCGGTGAGCGTGTAGAACGCCGAACCGAAGATGTTCGTGGTGTAGCCGAGGCCCTTTTCGTAGAACTCGGTGAATTCGTAGATCTGGCCGGCGATGAACACGGCGCCGAGTGCGGCGGTGGTGCCCGTCCAGATCTTGAAGCGGTAGTAGTCGGCACGCTGAATCGACGACAGCGCGAGCACCATCGTCAGCGAGCTGCACAACAGGATGAACGACGATGCCGAGGTGAACGGAATGTCGAAGATCTCAGGTGGCCCGATCGGGTTCTCAAGACCCTCAGGGTTGATGCCGTTGACGTTGTTGACGAAACGTTCCTTGTAGAGGATGTACGTCGAGATCAGCGCGCCGAAGAGCAGACATTCGCTGCCGAGGAACGCCCACATCATCAACTTGTTATTGGAGATGCCGGTCGACGTGCCGTGGCCGCCGCCGTGATCGTCGTGGCTTGCGGCCTCGTGGCCGGTGTCGGTTGCGGCCTCGACCGCGTCGTCAGCTGCTTCGGAGATCGTTGCTTCAGACAAGGGAAGCTCCTTCGTCTTCGGCGTCGCTTGCGTCGCCGTCGTGATCATCATCGTGATCGTCGTGATGGTGGTCGTGGGCTGCTTCGGGATCGTCAGCGGGCTCGAGTGCCCAACCGATGAAGCCTGCGATGAACAGCACCGCGGCTGGAATCAGCAGCCAGTGGGTGTAGATCACGGCGTAACCGATGATCGGCAGCGAGAACGAAAGCACGAACGGCCAGTACGAAGGCGAAGGCAGGTGCACGTTGGTGTTCGAACCGTCGTGAGCGATGTCTTCCGGGAAGGCCTTGCGAACGATCTTGCCGTCGTCGTCCTTGCCCCACTTCTGGTGCCACCAGTCGTCCTGGTATTTGACGACAGGGTCGTAGTCGAAGTTGTGCACCGGGGTCGGCGACGCCGTCGACCATTCGAGGCTGCGTGCGTCCCATGGATCTGGGCTCATGTGCGGGCGGCCAGCGGCCTTGTAGTCCCGGTACGAGACCCAGGTGTTGATCAAGAAGGCGAGCACGCCGAGGCCGATGATGAACGAGCCGATCGAGACGACCATGTTCCAGAAGCTGAAGCCGTCTTCGGCGGCGTAGCTGTGGTGGCGGCGAGCCATGCCCTGCAGACCGAGGATGTGCATCGGACCGAAGGTGATGTTGAAGCCGATGAGCATCAACCAGTAGTTGATCTTGCCCCACTTCTCGTTGAGCTTGAAGCCGAAGCACTTCGGCCACCAGAAGTAGAAGCCGGCGAACATGCCGAGCAGTGCGCCACCGAAGATCACGTAGTGGAAGTGAGCGACGATGTAGTAGGTGTCAGTCTGCTGGGTGTCGCTCGGTGCGACCGAGTGGGTCACGCCGGAGAGGCCACCGATGGTGAACATGGCGATCACACCGACGGCGAACAGCATCGGTGTGTTGAATCTCAATCTGCCGCCCCACATCGTGGCGAGCCAGTTGAGGATCTTCACACCGGTTGGCACCGCGATGAACATCGTCGACATCGAGAATGCGGCGACCGAGATCGGGCCGAGGCCGGACACGAACATGTGGTGGGCCCACACGCCCCAGCCCATGAAGCCGATAGCGATACCGGAGCCGACCATGAACGGGTAACCGAAGATGGGCTTGCGGCTGAACGTCGGGATGACTTCGGAGATGATGCCGAAGGCCGGCAAGATCAGGATGTACACCTCGGGGTGGCCGAAGATCCAGAACAAGTGCTGCCAGAGCAGTGGGCTTCCGCCGAGCTCAACGTTGAAGAAGCTGGCGCCGTAGCTGCGGTCGAAGGTCAGCAGGAACAGTGCGATCGTGATGACCGGGACAGCGAAGAGCAGCAGGAACTGCACGACGAGCATCATCCACGTGAAGATCGGCATCTTCAGCAGGGTCATGCCTGGCGCTCGCATGTTGAGCACGGTCACGATCAGGTTGATGGCCGACACCAGCGAGGCGATACCCGCGATCTGGAGACCAATCGCATAGAAGTCCATGCCGTTGGTCGGCGAGAACGTCACCGAGGTGTTGGGCGCATAGGCGAACCAACCACCGTCAGGAGCGCCGCCGAGGAACCACGATGTGTTCAGGAAGATGGCGCCAGCAAGCCAGCACCAGAAGCTGAATGCGTTGAGACGAGGGAACGCCACGTCTCGGGCACCGACTTGGAGCGGCAGCAGATAGTTCGCGAACGCCGCCGCCATCGGCATGATCACCAAGAAGATCATGGTGACGCCGTGCATCGTGAAGATCTGGTTGTAGAGGCTCTCGGACAGGAACGTGTTGCCCGGACGAGCCAGCTGAATGCGGATCATCAAGGCTTCGATGCCGCCGAACAGGAAGAAGAACATCGACCCGACGCCGTACATGATGCCGATCTTCTTGTGATCGACCGTCGTGAACCAGCTGGCCCAGCCGACGTCTTCTTTGGGGCGTGTCAGTGCGCCGAGTGGGCGGTCGTTGACTTTGCTTGTGTCACCGGCCTCTAGGGCCAGAGGACGATCTTCGGTGATTGCCATCTTCTCGTCTCTCGGTCTCGTCAGTCCAGGCTCAACAGGAACGCCACGAGGTTGTCGACCTCGTCGTCACTGAGCGCTACGAACGGGGTCATGCCTCGCTGGCCACCCGGAGCGTCCCAGGCGTTGGCCTTGAGCTCGGGGGCGTTGCGGATCCAGGCTTCGAGGTCGCCGCGGTTTAGGTCGCCGCGCTCGGCCAAGTCGAGGTACGGAACCTCGTTGCCTTCGAGCACGCCGTCATCGTCGGCGTTGGTGTAGAGCTCGAAGATGCCGCCGGCAAAGGTTGCTCGGGTGGCGACGTGGGTGAGGTTCGGGGCCGCGCCCGAGACCTGCGTCTGCTTGTCGATCAGGCGGTTGGCACCGTCGTAGATCGAGTAGCTGTCGGGTGCTTCACCGCCGGAGCCCAGTGCGGTCAAACCGTTGACCACGTGGCAGCTCGCACAGTTGTTGGCGAAGACATCCCAACCGGCATCTTCAGGGGTGCCTTCGGCCGGCACTTCGGCGTCAGCCATCTGGTTGGCCGCCCAGGTGTCCCAGTCGGCGGGGCTCAGGCCAATGGCCCACTTTTCCATGTAGGCGTGGCTGAGGCCGCAGAACTCGGTGCATTCACCGGGGAAGCGGCCTTCGCTGCCAGCCTCGATGGTCCACGGGCTGACCCGGCCAGGCACAGCGTCGCGCTTGCCATTGAGAGCGGGGACCCAGAACGAGTGGATGACGTCACGGCTGGTGACGTGCAGCTGGACTTCTTCGTCGACCGGAAGCGGCATTTCGCCGGCAGTCACGATGTCGGCTTGGCCGTCACCGTCGAGGTCGTACTGGAATTCCCACCACCACTGCTGGCCGACAACCGTGATCGAATCGATCCGGCGGTTGGCGGATGCTTCGACGTCGTCGAGCTGGAACAGCAGGCCGAGGGTGAAGAAGCCGACGATCGCCATGATGACGGTCGGCAGGATCGTCCAACCGATTTCGAGGCGAGTGTTGCCGTGCACCTGCTCGGGGAACTCGTCGTCGGGGTAGATGTCGTCTTCGTTCTCGGGCGC
>CAZEMU010000029.1:9028-20562 GCA_964513315.1 uncultured Acidimicrobiaceae bacterium
GCACCTGCTCGGGGAACTCGTCGTCGGGGTAGATGTCGTCTTCGTTCTCGGGCGCATCGACCGAGAACTTCTTGGCCATGTAGATCACGGCGCCCTGGACCAGGACGAACACGATCGCACAGACGATAAGCAGGACGTAGAGGAAGTTGGACAGCTGACTGGCCGTCTCACTCTCGTCACTGAACGTAGTCAGCGGTGTTTCAGCACACCCGGCAAACAGAAGAGTCGCAGCTGCGATGGTTGCTGCCGTTGCCGAACGGCGCAGCTTGTACGACCCCTTCATTGGGTTCTTCATTCTCCGCTCACCGTACTTTCGATCGCTGAATGGTCGCCATCTGAATGGTCATCTTCAGGGTGTTCACGAAGCACCGTCGCAACGACACCGAGCGAGATGATGCCGATGGCGAGGAGTCCGACGATGCCACCGAGCGCTTGGCGGCTCATTTGGGGCTTGGCTGCGGCCAGGATTGCGACGCCGAAGATGACCGCCGCAAGGACGCTGGCGATGATCACGGCGCCGGTGCCATGCAGCCACAGCAGGATGCGGCTGATGGACAGGGCAAGCACGGCCAGACCAGCAGTGGCGAGCAGTGGGATCTCGAACGGGGCCATCACACGATCGCGGATGACGGCGTTCGTCGCCGTGCTGGAGGTCGAACGCTCTGACCACGAGGTCAGCGACCATTCGATGGCGACGACGGCGAGCACGATCAGGCCGATGATCCAGAACGCACGGGTGTCGAGCACGAGGCCGATCAGGAAGACACCGACGCCAACGGCGGCGGCTGCTGGCCACCAGCTTGGAGCGGTGGGGCGCTGCGCAGCGGGCATCGTGGTGCGTCCGTCGAGCTCGGCGACCGATTCGACGTCGGCGTCGCGGAACGCAACGACCGTGCCGCCGATCAAGGCTGCGCTGGCCGAGAAGAACAGCAGCACGAAGAAGCCCATGCCGGCGCCGACGTTGCCCTTCCAGCCGAGGCTGATCAGACCAACGATGGCCTGGCGGTCAACGACACCGAAGTAGTCGGGGCCGGTGACGTCGCCCGACGACATGCCGTAGATGAAGGCACCGATGAGGCCGATGAACGAAAGACCGGCGAAGTATTTGAACCCTGGTGTGAACACAGTTTTCCTACTTGGTGATGAAGATCAGGATCCAGATGATGAAGTAGAGCCCCACCATCGCGTACCAGAACACTGCCGCCGAGGCGACAGAATCGACATGGACACTGGTATCGCTGCTCGCCAACGCTCGGAAGGCGACGAAGAACAACAGGACGAGTGCGACGGCGATCATGATCACGTGTGATGCCGTGATCGTGTAGATCAACGTTGCCGCTGCTGTGGTGCTCGTGTCGTCGATGACGAGACCGAGCTGGTTCCACTGGAACGCCACCTGGTTGATCACCGCGACACCGAACATTGCGGTGACGCTGAGGGCGATCAGCCCGTGGCGACGATCATTGCGCTTGTAGCAGTAGACGGCCCACTGCATGGTCACGATCGACATGATCAGTGTCCATGTCATGATCGTCGGTGCGGTCAGCTGCACGTCGGCGCCAGCGGGGATCCACGGGGTGGTCCGTTCGCCGGCGGCCTCGAGGCCGTCTTGCAGCGTGAGGTGCTGGTTGCGGGTCGAGACGTAGGCGCCGAAGAGGCCACCGAAGTACATGACCGTGGCACCCGTCAGCAGCGCGGTGCCGATCTGCACGGTGCGCTTGCGGGGCTGGGTTCCGACGGCAGCATCGGTGACGAGCTGCGCGCTCGGGTCGAGGACGGCGAGTTCACTGGTGCTCATGCGTTTGCCTCCGCGTAGGGATTGACAAAGTCGTCATCGAGCAGCGGTGCTTCGCTGGTCACGACGTAGGTGCCGGGGAAGTTGCCCGGCACGGGTGGCGAGGCGGTGAGCCACTCAAGCGTGTGGCCGCCCCATGGATCGTTTGCGTCGATGTCGTCGCCGTTGTCGGTCGGCAGGACAAACCCGGCGACCAGGGCGACGAACACCAGGCCGAAGCCGGCGAACACACCGATCGAGCCGATCATCGAGATCAGGTTGAGGACTTCTACACCGTCTCGCTGGGCGCCAGTGGCGACAAAGTCAGGCTGGTCCATGAAACCAGATGCAGCGTCGGGGATCGCCGACAAGATGGCGCCGCCGAGAATCGAGAGGCCAGCGAGCATGCCGAGGCCAGAAGGCAGCTGGCGACCGAAGATCTTGGGGGCCCAGTACCAGAGGCCGGCGAGTGCGGCGAGCAGGCCAGCCATGGTGGCCAAGGTGACCATGGCGCCCGACAGCGAGGTGCCAGCAACTTCGTCGAACGTGTCGACGATCCAGCCATCGAAATCGCTCAGCCATTCGGCGCCGTGGTTGCGGCCAACGGGCGAGCCGTCTGGGCCGGGAATGAGCTGACCGTCACGGTCACGCAGGAACTCATCACCGAACGCATCACCGATCAGGTCGATGAACCAATTGATTGCTCGCAGCACCGGCGACAGCAGGCTGTCCGCAACACGAACGGCGGCTACCAGGCCGCCGGTCAACAGCGCAACCAGCGCCATGATCGCCAAACCAAGCTGGGCGCTGAACGTTGGTGGGCGACCAGCCGCTGCGCCAGTCGCACCGACAGCGCCAAGCATGGCGAGCACGGGAGCGACAAGAGTGATCGAGCCGATCACGTAGAGCCAGGTGGTGCTGGCGTTGGTGTTGAAGAAGGTCTGGGCGTAGGCGCCGAAGGTGAACGCAGCAAAGGCGCCGATGGCAACCATGGCGACGTCGTACATCTTGAGGCGGCGGCGCAATGCAACCGGCACAACTTCGCCGAGCAGGCCAAGGACCGGGATGGCGTAGGCGAAGACCTGCGGCTGATCGACGCTCCACGAGATCTGCTCGTAGAGGTTCTCGCCACCGAAGCTATGGAAGCCGTCGCCGCGGGCGTCGACCCACATGATGACGAGGTTGGCGACCAGGACCGGCCAGGCCAGCAGCCAGATACCGGCGGCGCAGAGGATTGACCAGGTGAACAGCGGCACGTTGTAGAGCGACATGCCTTCGCTGCGCTCGGTGAAGATCGTGGTGATCAGCACGGTCGCAGCCAGGATCAGCGAGAGAACAACGCCGGCCATCGAGACCATCGACAGCTGGGTTGGCTGGTTGATGATGTCGACGTTGCGGTCGATCAGACCGCCGTCGATCGCCCAGGAGACGATCATGATGATGCCCGAAACTGCCCAGCTCCAGAGCGCCGCAGCGGCAGCTCGAGGGAATGCAACCGACGGGGCGCCGATCTGCAGCGGCACGATCGTCGTGGCCAGGCCGATCAGCAGCGGAACGACGAACAAGAAGACGACGCTGACTCGCTGCAGCGTGAACCACTGTTCGTAGGCAAACGAGTTGCTGAACAGGGCGACACTGTCGGTATCGATCCGCTCGATGCGAACAAGAATGTCCGCAACCAGGGTGAACAGTCCGAAGAGCATCGCTGCGAGGATCCACATGCGGCCGATGACCTTGTGGTCGCCGCTGGAGATGCCATCGGTGAGGATGTTCTTCGGCAGTCGCTCGTAGACCTCGGGGGCCATTCGCTCGGAGGTCGCCCCCGAGGACGGGCCGACGTCGTCGACTGGCTCAATTTCAGTGATTGTCATACGAAGTGCAGTTCGTTGAGTTGCTGAGTCAGGTGCTGGGCTGGAATCGGTCGGTTGGATGGGCGCGTCTGGAGTCGATGCTAGGCATGCGAGCACGACCAGACGCGGCTCATGCGCGGGGACCGCTGTGGCAGGCACTCTATCGACCTAGACCCCGCTTGTTCCAAACAGCACAAAGTCATTTTTGGGGTCGACTTTGGGGCCAATTTCGGGGTCGGTTTCTGAGCTGAATGCTGAAGCGTTTGGCGGGCCCGCACGTGGGGCTGAAATCGGGTCGCGGTCACAGTCCTAGAGGGGTCAGACCAGCTGGTCGACGGCCATGGCTCCGAAGAGCAACACGATGTAGGTAATGGACCAACCAAACAGCGCCATTGCAGGCTTTGGCTGCGGGTTTCGGGCGACTTGTACGGCGTAGCCGAAGAACACGGCGCCGAGAATCGCGGCGGCCATGTAGTAGATGCCGCCCATATCGGCGACGGGCGCAAAGATGATGGTGAGCGCCCACAGCAGCACCGTGTAGCCGACGATCCGGCGAGTCACGGTCTTGAGATCAGCGACGACGGGCAGCATTGGCACGTCGGCGGCTTGGTAGTCGTCTTTGTACTTGATCGCCAGCGCCCAGAAGTGGGGAGGCGTCCAGTAGAAGATGATGGCGAACAAGATGATCGGTGGCCACGACAGCTCGTTGGTGACTGCGGTCCAGCCGACGAGCACCGGAACGGCACCGGCGGCGCCACCGATCACGATGTTGCTGGCGTGGCGACGCTTCAGCCACAGCGTGTAAACGAAGACGTAGAAGAGCATGGCCGAGCAAGCGAGGATGGCGCTCAGCAGATTCACGAAGTACCAGAGCCAGGCAAAGGCGATCACTTCGAGCACGAGCGCGAAAACAAGCGCCTCGGTTGGCTGCACCAGGCCGGTTACGAGCGGGCGGCCCTTGGTGCGTTCCATGAGCGCATCGATGTCGCGATCGACGTACATATTGATGGCGTTTGCGCCACCTGCGGCAAAGGTGCCGCCGATCACGGTGGCGACCATGAGCCAGATCGAAGGCAGGCCACGTTCGGCGACGATCATCGTCGGCACGGTTTCGACCAGCAGCAGCTCGATGATGCGAGGCTTGGTCAGCGCAACGAAGCCGCCAACGCGTGCACGGGTGCCGACAGTTTCGGCACGGGGTAGCACGGTCGCCATCACTGGCGATGCTAACCGGGACGGCGCGGCTTTCGAGTACCCGCGTCGGGCGGTTTCGCAGGATCACGCGGCTCAGATCGAGCGAAAGACTGCGAAACGCGATGAAGGATCGTCAGGCGCCGGGATCTACTGCTGCGCGAGGCGCCACTTCTCGACGCTCGGCGCACGTGTGTGGACCTCATGTCGGGCCATGTCCCGCCGATAGAGATCTGTGTCGCCGACCCGCGCCCAAGATCCAGACGAGGTCGATCCCGGCGCGCCCCTGGACGCCGAGGCCAACGAGCTTCTGCGCGAGCGCTACTACATGGGCGTCGACCAGACCGCCGTCGCAGGCGCAATCGCCGTGGCGACGATCATCGCCATGCTGTGGAACCAGTCCAGCCAGACGGGCCTGATCATCTGGGCCGCGATCATGGCCTTCGCACTTCCGGCGCCGATCATCATGAACCGACTCGCCCTCCCTTTCGATCGCTGGTTCCGCCTCATTGCGCCTGCTGATTTCGTGCTCGGCGCGATGTGGGCGTCCGTCGCGCTGCTGGCGATGCCACGCACAGCGACCTGGCAGGCCCTTCTTGGCGCGATCCTCATGGCGATCGTTCTGGCCGGCTCGATCAGTTCGTCGCAATTCACCCGCGCCTACGTGAGCTACTCGAGTATCTACATTGCGACCTGCGTTGCTGGCTATGCGATGCATGGGACGGGTGAAGCACGCATTCTTCTTTGGTTCTTCGCGGTCACCTGGGCATACGGCACGTTGCTCGCCAACGAGCAGCGGCTGCTCCAGATCGACCTCGTCCGATCGCTCCAACGCAACCGTGCACTTGTTCCGACACTCGAAGCTGCGAACGACCAAGCCCTGTTAGCCAACAAGCGGCTCACTGATGCGGTGCGCAAGGCAGGCCGACTGGCCCGCACCGACCCGCTCACGCAGCTTGCGAACCGTATGGCGTTCGACGAAGAACTCGAGCACCAGTTGGCAGCGCTCCGCGAAGGGCACGCGCGCTACCTCAGCCTCGCCTATGTCGACCTCGACAACTTCAAGTACGTCAATGACACCCACGGGCACCGGGCCGGCGATCAGCTGCTCGTTGCCATCGCTCGACGTTTGCGGGCAGTGCAACGCGAGGGCGAAACGATCGCGCGTGTTGGCGGCGACGAGCTCGTGCTCATTACCCGCGCCTATGACCCTCGCGAGATCGGCGCACGGCTCGAGTCGGCTTTTGCAGAGCCGTTCTCGATCGCGGGCGGTCCGTTCCAACTCGGAGCGAGCATCGGTATTGCCACGACGGCGTCAGCGATCTCTCGCGACGAGCTGATGCGACGCGCCGACAGTGCGCAATACGCGGCGAAGCGAAACGGTGGAAACGCGTACCAAGTCTTCAGTTCGAACCTGCCGTCGGGTCCGCCCGGCTGGCTGCAGTAGCCGAGGATCGACGGCCGACTGCTCGGTCAGCTAGGTCAGCGGGGCGAAGCTGTCAGCTTCGGGTGGACCCCAGCTACCGGGCGAGTAGCGCAACACCGGCATCGACGTGTCGAGCAACGGCTCGACGATCCGCCAGCTCTGCTCGACGCCGTCTTGATGCGCGAACAAGCGGGCGTCGCCCGCGAGCGCGTCGCCGATGAGTCGCTCGTACGGATCCGGACCGCTGCCGCCGAGTTCTTCGCCGTAGTCGACGGCGAGATCGACCGGCGCCGAGATCATCTCGTCGCCCGGCGTCTTGGCCTGCATCGTCAGCACGATCGCGTTGTCCGGCTTCATCCGGAAGCGCAACACGCTGCTGTGCGCAGTCCGGTCCGCGCCGCCGAACATTGCGGTTGGCGGAGCGTTGAACTCGATGACCGCCTCGGTCAACGTTTCGGACATGGCCTTGCCAGCCCGGATCGCGAACGGAACACCGCTCCAACGCCACGAGTCGATGAAGAGCTCCATCGCGGCGAATGTCTCGGTGCGAGAGTCTGGCGCGACGCCAGGCTCATCGAGATAACCGACGTATTGGCCTCGGACCGCGTGGTCGGCGTCGGTCCGCATGGCCCGCAGCACCTTGATCTTTTCGTCGCGCAGCGCGACGGCAGAGTCGTCGACCGGCGGTTCCATCGCCAACAGCGCAACCATCTGCAGCAGATGGTTTTGCACGACGTCGCGGATGGCACCGACCTCGTCATAGAACCCGCCGCGACCCTTGATGTCGAACGACTCGGCCATGGTGATGGTGACCCGTTTGATGTGGTGGCGGTTCCAGACGCCTTCGAGCATCGCATTGGCGAAGCGGAAGACGAGCAGGTTCATCACGGCTTCTTTGCCAAGGAAGTGGTCGATGCGAAAGATCGACTCTTCGGGGAAGTGCTTGTGCAGAATCGCGTTGAGCTCGCGTGCCGATGCGACGTCGCGTCCGAACGGCTTTTCCACCACGATGCGACCGCGTTGCAGGCCCGCGCCAGCCAGGCCGGTGGCGACGTCGTCGAACAGGTCGGGCGGAATGGCGAGAAAGGCCGTGGGGATGGGGTCGTCACCGACCGCTTGCGCAAGACGTTCGTAGGTATCCGGGTCGGTGTAGTTGCCACGGACGTAGCGAATGCGAGAGGCGAGCTCGTCGATAACCGCAGGATCGCGTCCGTCGAGCGACTCGCGTGCGCGCTGTCGGATTGACTCGTCGTCGCGGTCGCTGCGGGCAACGCCAATGACCTGGGGCTTGATGCCGTCGATTGCGAGTTCGTAGAGCGCAGGGAACAGCTTCTTGAAGGCGAGGTCGCCGGTGATCCCGAACAGGATCAGTGTCTTGGACATGTCCTCGGCACGGGGGTTGCTCACTGGCCATCCGCTTCGGGTGTTGGCTTCTTTTCGCGGTGTCCGCCGAAGCCGGCGCGCATGGCGGACAGGACCTTGTTGGCGAACTCGTCACGCTCGCGACTTGCGAATCGCGACGTGAGCGACGCGTTGATCACGGGCGCGGGCACGGCGAGGTCGATCGCGGCTTGGGCCGTCCAGCGACCTTCGCCCGAATCGCTGACGTGACCGGCATAGCTCGCCAGATCGCCTTCGTCAGCAAGAGCTTCGGCGGTGAGGTCGACGAGCCACGACGCGATCACGCTGCCGCGACGCCAGACCTCGGCGACTGCTCCGACGTCGATGTCATACTCGTAGTACTTGCCGCCACGCATCGGTGTGGTCTCGGCGTCTTTCTCGAGGTCGACGCGACCTCGGTCGGCTTGTTCAAGCACGGCGAGGCCTTCGGCGATCGCCGCCATCATTCCGTACTCGATGCCATTGTGGATCATCTTGACGAAGTGACCCGAGCCGTTCGGTCCACAGTGCAGCCAGCCGGCTTCGCCGGGACGCAGCGGCCCGTCGGTCGTGCGCTCGGCGGCCTCGACACCGGGGGCGAGCGCTTCGAAGATTGGGGTGAGGTGTTCGACCGCCTCGTCGCTGCCGCCGATCATGAGACTGAAGCCACGTTCAAGTCCGTGCACGCCGCCGCTGGTGCCGATGTCCATGAACTCGATGCCGTTCGGGGCGAGCTCTTCGGCGAGGTCGACGTCGTCTCGCCAGTTGCTATTGCCGCCGTCGATCACGATGTCGCCCGGTGCAAGCAGCGCGGCGACCTCACGCACCACGTCGCCTGCGAATGCCGCCGGCACCATCACCCAGACAGCACGGCGGCCGCCCACCGCACCGAGTTGTTCGGCCAAGTCTTCGAGCGATGACGCGCCCGCAGCGCCGAAGCCCTCGATCGTGGCGACCGCGTCGGGATTGCGGTCGAAGCCAACGCAGGAATGGCCCGCAAGCTGGAGGCGATGAACGAGGTTTGAACCCATGCGGCCAAGTCCAACCATCCCGAGATGAACCTGGCGAGCCGGCGCGGAAGTTTCGGTAGTCACAGTTCGGAACCTAGCCCGCTTCGACGGGGCCGGCCGGCCGGACGGCCGGTACCGTGACGTCATGTCTCCGGCGCGCTACCGAGCCATCACTGGCACGGCCCTCGCCGCCTTGGTCGTAATCGTCATTACCGGCGCCTCTGTGCGTCTGACTGGGTCCGGCTTGGGCTGTAGCGATTGGCCGACCTGTGAAGAAGATCAGCTGATCGCTGACCTTGAGATCCACGCGATGATCGAGTTCGTCAACCGAGTGATCACCGGTTTCGTGTCGCTGGCCGTGATGGCCGCCGTGCTCGGTTCGTTCTTTCGGGCGCCGAAACGCCGCGACCTGTTGTGGCTCTCGCTCGGCCTTGTGGCTGGCGTCATCGGCCAGATCGTGCTGGGCGCCTTCGTTGTGCTGTCGCACCTGAATCCATGGCTCGTGCTGTGGCACTTCATGTTGTCGATGGTGCTCGTCGCTAACGCCGTGATCCTGCATGCCCGAGCGGGCACCGACGACGCTCCACCACCCCGCGACGCGACCGTTTCGATCGGCCAGCCTTGGTACGGCCAGCGCTGGTACCGGTGGCCGATCACGGCGCTCACGCTTGCCGCAATTTTCATCGGCACCTTGGTGACCGGTTCGGGGCCACACAGCGGAAGCCGCGACGGCGACGCCATCGAGCGCCTTCCGTTCGAGATTCCGAGCATCGCTCGCATCCACGGATTAACGGTGGCGGCGCTGGTGATCACGGTCATCGCAACCCTGTGGCACCTGCACCGCACGAACGCCCCGTCGGGCGAACAGTGGCGGGCGCGACTCGTGCTCGCATCGCTGCTCGTGCAGGCCGCCGTCGGCTACATCCAGTACTTCAGCGGCGTGCCCGTGATCCTCGTTGGAATCCATGTGGCCGGAGCGACGTTCACGTGGATCGCTGTGCTCTGGTTCCACCTCGATGCTTCGCCCGAACCGACCGAACTTCCGGTCTCGTCGAACGATCCGACAATCGATCGCGGGATTGCCGACGGCCGCGCCGACGACGCTCGCATACTGGTGCCATGACTGCCCCGGTCACGACCCCGACGATCGACGAAGTTGAAGAGACCGACACGACGATCGACCCCGATCGTCCGTGGGTGGTGATCGTGTGGAACGACCCGATCAATCTGATGAGTTACGTCACGCACGTGCTGCAGAAGCTGTTCGGCTACAACCGCGAAAAGGCCACGGCGCTCATGCTCGACGTGCATGAGAAGGGCCGGGCGGTCGTGTCGAACGGGCCGCGCGAAAAGTGTGAGCTCGACGTGTTCCGGCTGCACGAGCACGGCCTGTGGGCCACGCTCAGCCAAGACGACTGATCAACAATCTCCAGGACGCACCTCGTGGCTCTCTCATTCCGTCGCAATGGCGACGGCAGCTTCTCCATCACGATTCCCCAGGCCGAGCGTCAGCTCCTTGAGCAGCTGATCCCGCAGGTCCGCGAACTGATCCAGGAACACGACCAGCTTGCGTGGCGCCTGTCGCCGAACCCGTACCCGGATCACGAAAAGGCCGCCGACCAGTACGCGGAGATGATCGGCAGCGACCTCGACGACAAGCACCTGACGGCGCTCACCACAGTCGAAGAAACGCTCGATGCCAAGCGCCTCGACGAAGAACAGATGATGGCGTGGATGAGCGCAGTCAATGATCTTCGCCTGGTCATCGGCACCCGACTCAAGGTCGACGAAGACACCGAGATCCATGACTACGAAGACGACACGGAACAGTCGTTGTTCCTGACGTATAGCTATCTGGGCCTGATGCTTGAACACATCGTCATGGCCATCGCGGGCGAGTAAGCCGCCGAGGAGTTGCCATGAGCCGCCGCCCGATTGCCGATCTGCTTCCGTGGGCCCGAGATCTCGTGGCCGAGGCAGGCGCGTTCACGCAGTCCCACTTCCGCAGCGCCGACCTCGCCGTCGACACCAAGGGCGATGGCACCCCGGTGACCATTGCAGACCAAGGTGCTGAGCGACTCGTGCGAGACGCGATCACGGCTGAGTTTCCTGACGACGCAATCATCGGCGAGGAGTTCGGCGAGACCATCGCCGACACCCCCAGCGCCGCGTCGGGTCGCCAGTGGATCATCGACCCGATCGACGGCACCAAGGCGTTCACCAAGGGTGTGCCGCTGTATTCGAACCTGTTGGCCGTGCTCGATGACGGCGTGCCCGTGCTCGGCATCATCAACCTGCCTGCGGTCGGCGAGATGCTGTGGGCGTCGGTCGGGGGCGGCGCGTTCTGCAACGACGAGCCTTGCCGTGTGAGCACCCAGGCGACCCTCGACGGTTCCTTTGCCATGGCGAGCGGTCTCACCGGCTGGGCGCCCGACGGCATGCATCGACTTCGTGAGCAGGGCGTGATCATGCGCACCTGGGGCGATGCCTACGGCTACGCGATGGTTGCGACCGGCCGGGCCGAAGCAATGATCGATCCGATCGTGAGCATCTGGGATGTCGCGCCGATCGGCGTGGTGCTGAGCGAAGCCGGCGGCCGCTTCACCTGCCTCGACGGGATCGACCGCATCGATGGCGGCAACGGGGCGGGCACCAACGGCTTGATCCACGACGCCCTGCTCGCCGAGCTGCGCGACCAGGGCACGCCGCACGGCGACTCGCTGTAGGAGCGGCATATGGCTGGCGAGGGGTTCGTCGATGCGTGGAAGCGGCTCAGCGCCGAGCTGGGCTGCGAACCAACAGCCGCCGAGGTGATTGGCGCCGAGGTGATTGGCGCCGAGGTGATTGGCGCCGAGGTGATTGGCGCCGAGGTGATTGGCGCCGAGCTCCTCGAACGCCACGCC
>CAZEMU010000029.1:20662-26490 GCA_964513315.1 uncultured Acidimicrobiaceae bacterium
CGCCGAGGTGATTGGCGCCGAGCTCCTCGAACGCCACGCCGAGCCGCAACGGCACTACCACTCCGTCGAGCACATCGAAGCCGTGCTGCGTCATCTCTCCGCGCTCGACGCGGCAACGCCAGCGACCGAACTGGCCGCGTTCTTCCACGACGCCATCTATGACCCAACGGCACCGGACAACGAGGAACGGTCGGCGCTGCTTGCGGTCGAGCAACTTACGGTGCTCGGGCTCGACGCAGCGCTCGTCGCCGAGGTTGCCGCGATCATTCGAGCGACAGCGGGCCACCTGCTTCCTGCAGACGCGAGCCCGGCGATGGCTGCGTTTCTCGACGCGGATCTTTCGATCCTGGGTGCCGACCCTGCGGTCTACGCCGCGTACGCCGTGGCGATCCGGCGCGAGTACGCACATATGAGCGACGAGGACTTTCGCAATGGCCGGGCCCAGGTACTCCGCCATTTCGCCGAGCGAGACGAGCTGTACTTCACCGCGGCCGGACAAGCGCGGTGGGAATCTGCCGCTCGAGAGAACCTGCGCGTCGAGCTGCACCACATCACTGGCGCGAGCTAGCGCTCGGGTCGTTCAGTCGGCGGCGTACCAGAAGCCGCCGGCCGTGCCGGGACCGGTGAGTGCGCCAACGCTCGGTCCGATGCGGTAGCGCAGGATCTCGACCACGTCATCGCGTTCATTGAGCCGTGCCTCGAGCTCGCCGTAGTACGGAAGCGACGAGGCGTCGGCCACGCCGAGCGCAACTCGGATCGGAGTGCCGTCGAGATGCATCGCACCAGCGACTTGATCGCACACGTCGTCGACCGTCGTCGCCGTGCCGATCGAGTCGAAGGCTCCGCCCGGTCCGGTCGTGAACATGTGGATGCCGTCGTCGGACAGGTCGAGATCGACGCGTCCGCTCTGGTCGAGCAATGCCGCGGCGCCGAGGGCCGTGACGCTGTGCAATCGCTCGGCGGTGGTTTCTGCCGCGGCGACCATGGCTGTCGCGTCGCCGGCGGCGTCGCGAGCCAGACCGGCTTGCCACGCACAGCAGGCAACGCCGAACGAGGCGGTCGCGCTGTCGACGAGGTGGACGGTGGCGTCAACCAAGTCGGCGCCAATCCGGGCCGCATTGATCGTGCCAGAGAACGCCTCGGCGACATGCACCGAGACGATCTCGTCGTGGCCACGGTCGATACAGCGTTGATAGGCGGCCACGAAGTCGCCCGGACTCGGCTGGCTCGTCGAGACCTCGGGCGTCTTGCCGCCGGCGAAGAATTCGTAGAAGCCGTCGGCGTCGAGGTCGATGCCTTCGCGGTATTCGGTGCCATCGATAATCACCGTGATCGGCACGACCTCGATCGCGAAACGGTCTCGAAGCTCGGCGGGTAGTTGCGAGTTCGAGTCGGTGACCAGGGCGGGCTTCATGGGAGAGAAACCGTTGGCGGCGTCGCCACTATTCCGCCCGTTCAGCGGCCGCGTCGGCGGCTGCCGCGGCGCGGCGCGCCTCGTCGGCGAAGCGCCAGACGATGGCGGCGCTGCTCACCGCCGCGGCGAGCGGCATGGCTGCGGTCGGCGTCGGACCCCACAGGTTCGGCAGACGTCGTACCGACGACACGCCGGCCAACGCGGTCCACAAACCACACGTTGCGCCGATCGTGGCCACGGGTCGCTGCTTCCAGAAATCGCTCTTGGCGGCCACGGCGCCCAGCGCAAGATCGACCGGCAGATAGGCCGGGAACGTCGCCAACATTTGTCCGAAACTCGCGGCGACGCCTTTGCCGCCGCTGAAGCCTCGCTGCGCCGGGAAGCAATGTCCGAGCACGGCTGCAGCTGCGGCGACGTTGGCACCGGTCGGTCCGGCAAGCGAGCGACCAACCTGGCCGGCCACGAGCGCCTTGCCCATGTCCAGCGCAAAGACGGCAGCACCGGCTCGCTTTCCAAGCAACTGGGCGACATTGGCCGCACCCGGATTACCGGAACCGTCGGTGTTCGGGTCGACGTCGCGCCCCGCAGCTCTAGCCACCAGATCGGCCGACGCCAACGTGCCCGCGGCATAGCCGAGCACGCTGGCGGCGACGGAACGGATCACGCAGCAACAACCCCGTCGTCGTCCGGAGCATTCCGGTGCCGGAACCAACGGACGATCTCGATCAGGCCCGTGATGCTCAGCGCCGTGCCGAACGCGAGCCAGAACGCCGTCGCATGGTTGTCCTTAAAGATCTCACCGAAGAAGTAGCCGATGACGGCGGCGTAGCTCGCCCAGACGGTGGCGGCGACGGCGTCCCATGGCAGGAACCAGCTGCGGTACGGCCGCTCAGTCGCACCGCACGAAATCGTCATCAAGGTGCGTCCGCCGGGGATGAAGCGGGCAGTGATCAGGAGTAACCCGCCGCGCTTATCGATCTGATCGGCGGCGCGTTGCAACCGTTCCTCGCCATCACCCTTGCGGCCAAGCACCCGCTGCACGAACGGGCGGAACCGCTTGCCGAGGGAGTACGCGATCGAGTCGCCGGTGAACGCACCGATGGCACCCATGGCGATGACGAGCAGCACGAAGAGGTCGCCTTGGCCGGCAGCGATACCGCCGATAATCACGGTCGATTCGCTCGGAACGACCGGCACAACGGAGTCGAGCAGGGCGATGATCAAGATGACCAGGTAGAACCACCAGTTCGACGAAACATCGTCGAGCCAGTCGGTCAAGCCGTTCAGAAAGTCGAAGACGCCCGACCCGATCACGCGGTCAAGTTACTCCACCTGACCCCAACTTCCCTGTTGGTTGCCATGTCGAGAGTGCGCTTGCGTGTGCTTCGTTCCGCCGATCTACCCGTAGCGATACCCAACGTTGAGTGGGCCGATTGGCTCATCTACTCGTGACGAGCTGAGGCTGGCGATCTAGTCTCATTGGCGTGGCTCGAGCGATAACCCTCTTCTCTGTTTCCAGCATCGTTGGGCTGTTCGCTGCAGTCGCGGCGTGGGTTACCTCACTCGTGATCGTTGGTGACGACGAGATTGTGCTCGCCGCTAACCGCAGCTTCGAGTGGGGCACCGTGATCGGTGTCGTCACCGCCATGTTCGTGATCGGCGTGGTGATCTCGATGTACCGCACCGTCGAACCGATCCTGACGATGCTGGCCGGAGCGGCCGGCTGCGTGCTGTTGTACAACGTGCGTGAGTTTCCGTTCGGCGACGACAACAGCGGATTGTCGACGGTCAACAGTGACTACTGGACCGTGGTCGCTGCGATGATCGCAATCTTTGCGCTGCTGATCATCAGCCTGCGGGTTGCGCGTTCGAACACGCCCCGCTGAACTCGTCGCCGGGTGAGGAGCGGGCGGGCGAGCACTCAGTGCAAGCTTCGACCACGGTCTCGGCGGTCTTCTACGCGAGACTCTCGTCGATGAAACTTGTCTTCGAAGCCTTGCCAATCGCAGATGCATGGTCGGCGGCTGAGCTCGACGACGTCTTCGATCCGTTCGTCTTTGAGCACCGGATGGTTGCGTACCGTCACCTCATCGCAGTTACCAATATCGAGGATCGGTTTGGAACCCAGAATCGCGACAACCCGCTCTGGGGGCTGCCGTTCCAGCATCAATGGCAACGGGACTCTGGCCGCATCTCGACTCCGATGGGAGACGGCGCGACCACCGACGTCGATCCCGACGCTGCGTGGGGCTACGGCAACTACACGCTGAGCGTTATCCCATGGCTTGGCGCTGTGCATGCTGGCCTCGCGCCATCGCTCCCCATTGCCGCCCCGAGCAGCAGGAGTCGGTTCTCCTACGTCCAAGACGGTGTCGTCCCCGACAATCTTCACGGAGCTCTCGAAGCATGGAAGGAGTACTTCGTGCTCGCTGCGGATCCAACCGTCGCAACAGAGGCGCTCCGCGAGCGCATGTGGCATGCCCACAAGCAAAGCTTGGATGCTGCGGCCGGCGTGATCGGATCGATCTCTGCAGAGCACGAGTCTGAAACTGAGCTCGCGTTTTTGCGGGGCTGGTGTCGAATGGTCGACTACCTCTGGGCGGCCAACTGGCGCACCGATCTCGACTTCATTATCGAACATGGCCTTGACGTGCTTCCCGAAGTCCCGCTGACTGCGTCGACCCTCGATGAGCTTGACTCCGAGATACGCACGACCGTGGACAGTGTGATCGAGCTTGCGAAGAAGTCCCCACGCCGAGCCGACATCGAGTTGCGCCTCTGGCGACGGGCAATGCGGACCGACGAAGCAAGGAATGACGTCGTCGACCTACTCGATGCCGTGTTCAACCCGTCTTCGGAGAATCGCAGCGACCGAATCCGCCTGCTGCGATTCATGGCCGCCCGAGCTACCTGATCGCCGGCAACGAAGCCGGACAAAACGACAAATCCCGGGTGGCAAGAGCGACCCGGGATTTGCTGTACGAGCACCCCTGGCGGGAAGGTACGCGAACCCTTCGGTAACGCTGAAGCTTCAGCTACTCGCTGCGGAGCTGAGGCAGCGTGTCACATAGCTGCGGTAGGTTGGCGGTATGGAACGGAAGGTCTGGACCGCGGCCGAGCTCGACGAAATGACGCCGGCGGAGCGCAAGCGGATCTTTGAAGAGTCGATCATCTGGGATCTCGACAGCGCGCCGGCCGATCTCATCGAGCGGACGCGGCGCAAAGTCGAGAAGCGGATCGCCGAGGCCGAGGGCAAGCAGTCGGCTTGACTGGGTCTCGCCGCGAGGTTCGGGCGACTCGGGCCTTCTTCGAAGAACTCGACCAGCAGCTTGGCGACGAGCGAGGTCCAAACGGCGAGCCGAGTAGCTACGACTTTCAAAGCCATGAGTTGCTCGCGATTGTCGAGCGCTTTGCCGACGACTGGGATCGGCTACCTGAGCTGATCGCCAGTCGGCCCGACTACCGGGTTCTCGTAGGTGCCGGAATGGTCGTTCGGGCATTCGTCGTCACTGCCCAGCTTGCAAGTGATGGCGCCGTCGAGCTGATCGGTATCGAAATCGATGGCCTGACGCCAGCGGGTCGGGCAGTTTCGACTTTGTCGACATCCGTCCCGCTGTTGAGCTGTTCGAGGTCCTCGAACTTGCATCCTTTCGGGTTGGAAGCGGCAGGCCATCCCAACGACACCAACAGTCAAACAGACGCTCCATAGGCTCCGACCAAGCGCCAACGAGCCGCGCACCGCCAAGAGGAATCCGAGACCCCGGCCGTAGTGCCGGGGTCTTTTCGCGTCCGCCAAAGTGCGGACCACCGTTCACCCAGCCGCAAAACGATCGAAGGCCCACCCGGAGGTGGACCTTCGACATGTACTGGCGGAAACCGTAAACAGTCTCCACGAGTACCCCGTACGGGATTTGAACCCGTGTTACCGGCGTGAAAGGCCGGCGTCCTAGGCCGCTGGACGAACGGGGCCCGCGCCCTCCGAGGAGGAAGCGGCGATCACCATACCAACGCTGTCACGACAGCCCGCCAAGATTCCCGCAAAAACGTCGCGAAACTCATGGTGTGGTTTGGCTCAGAACCTGTACCCTCTCGGACCAAGGTCCTGTGGTGCAGTTTGGAGTGCACGCCGCCCTGTCAAGGCGGAGGTCGCGAGTTCAAATCTCGTCAGGACCGCAAAACACTTCGACGCTGACATTGTTAGCGCCGGGGTCGGGTAGCTCAGTTGGCAGAGCGTCCGCCTGAAAAGCGGAAGGTCACCGGATCGACGCCGGTCCCGACCACCACTCGAATCGATCTGCCAGTAGCAATCGATCAGAATCCCGGGCTCGGTCCTTCGACCAAAGGCCCGGGATTCTGCGTTTTCCACTCACCCCGAAGCGCAGTCCCTCGAAGCGCAGTCCCTCGAAGCGCAGTC
>CAZEMU010000029.1:26590-37117 GCA_964513315.1 uncultured Acidimicrobiaceae bacterium
GAAGCGCAGTCCCTCGAAGCGCAGTCGCTTGGGAACTAGGTCCCCAGGGCGAGTGCTTCCCACTCGGTCAAAAGGCCCATGACCTCGAGTGAATCGTCGAGTTGGGGTGACGGGTGCGGAGCCTCGGTCTCGCCGGCGGCGACGGCAGCTTCGACCATCTGAATCTGATGGAAGAACGCGTCGTGCCCGTCGGCGATCGAGCGCACCTCAGCGTCACCGTCGTACGGCTGCCAGGTGATCGTGTTCTCGGTCTCGCTCGGCAACCACGGATTGGTGTCGATGCGAAGCTCGCCGCGGTCGGTCAGCACCGAGAAGGCATGAGCCATGCCGTACTCATCGGTCGAGGCCAGCGTCGCCAACACGCCGTTGGCGAACGTGATCGACGCAGCCGCCGAGCCGATCGTGTCATCACTCGTGCGTGTCCCGACGGCGGTCATCGTCCGATCCGCGATGCCTTGCCCACACGCTGTTCGCATGACGAGCTGCGTCAGCGACGCCGGGTAACAACCGAGGTTGTAGATCGTTCCCCGCCCGAGCGGCTGCACGAGATGCGCGATGTGTGCCGCGTAGCGCCCGTGGATTGCGGTCACCGTGCCGATGCGTTCCTCAGTCAGCAGGTCCTCGAACACGCGATACATCGGATGGGCGAGATACATCAGGCCTTCGACGAAGAACACACGGCCTCGGACTGCATCGGCGAGTTCGTGGGCGGTCTCCATGGTCGTGGTCAGCGATTTCTCCGACAGGATCGCCTTGCCCGCCTCGGCGGCAGCGATCGCCAGCGGGTGATGGTGATGATTGGGCGTGCCGATGTAGACGGCATCGACCGCCGAGTCAGCGATCGCTTCGTCGAAGCCGACACAGCCTCGAGCGATCCCGTGCGCCTCTTGGAAGCTCGCGACCGCGGCTTCATTGCGGCCTGCGACGATCTCGACAACCGACCCTGAGGACTGCTCGATCGCCTCGACGATCGTGTTCGAAATGAAACCAGTTCCGAGGATCGCCCAGCGCAGCACGGGCTGAGTCTGACAGACCCCAGCACCCTCGGCACTCGGCCGATCCCCGGGCCCGACCGGCGTTGCGTGGCGCAACGTTGACGCCCATGGCGTTCGGCGTGTCTCATCCAGGTGAGGTAAGTTCGTTCCAGCAACGCATTCCATCTGGGGGAACTCATGCAAACACGTGCCGCAATTCTCGACGGTGTTGGCCAAGACTGGAAGGTCGAGACCATCACGCTCGACCCGCCCAAGGCTGGCGAAGTCGTCCTCGAACTCGTTGGCTCCGGCCTGTGTCATTCCGATGAGCACCTGCTCACCGGCGACATGGTCCTCGAAGCTGCCACCGCCGCCGAACTCGGACTCGAGCAGTTCCCGATCATCGGTGGCCACGAAGGCGCCGGCAAGGTCGTCGAAGTCGGCCCTGGCGTAACGAGCCTCGAAGTCGGCGACCACGTGGTCCTCGGCTTCATCCCAAGCTGCGGCCGCTGCCCCTCATGCTCGAGCGGCAAGCAGAACCTCTGCGACCTCGGCGCATTCCTGCTCGCCGGTCGCCAGGTCACCGACCTGACCGCCCGCCACCACCGCCACGACGGCAGTGACCTCGGCATCATGTGCTGCATCGGCACGTTCGGCGAGCACACCGTCGTCAGCGAGGCGAGCTGCATCAAGATCGAAAAGGACATCCCGCTCGACAAGGCCGCGCTCGTCGGCTGCGGTGTCACCACCGGTTGGGGAAGCTCGACCTATGCCGCCGACGTTCAGTCCGGCGAGACCGTCGTCATCGTTGGTTGCGGTGGCGTCGGCATGAACGCCGTCCAGGGTGCCGCCATGGCGGGCGCCGCCCACGTGATCGCCGTCGATCCGGTCGAGTTCAAGCGTGAGCAGTCGCAGGTCTTCGGCGCCACGCATACGGCTGCATCGCTCGAAGAAGCAACTGCGCTCGTCATGGACCTCACCTGGGGCCAGATGGCCGACAAGGCCGTCATCACCGTCGGCGAAGGCGACGGCACGCTCATCGCTCCGACCATGGCCATTATCGGCAAGGGCGGTCGCGTGGTGCACACCTCGGTGGCGCCGATCAACGACACCGAAGTCAACATGAGCCTGTTCGATCTGACCCTCATGCAGAAGGAACTGGTCGGCTCGATCTTCGGTTCGGCCAACCCACGTCGTGACATTCCACGTCTGCTCCGCATGTACCAAGAGGGTCGCCTCAAGCTCGACGAGCTGATCACCAACACGTACACGCTGGACGACATCAATGTCGGCTACCAGGCCATGCGCGACGGTGAGAACATTCGCGGCATGGTCATGTACGACCACGCCTGATCGAAACTCTCCACGATTGTGAATGACGGGCCGGGGTCCGCCCCGGCCCTCATCGCGTAACGGTGTCCAGACGAATACTCACCCAGGAGCCTCGGTGAACGAACAAGAACCCACCTTCGGCATCGACCTCGTCGAGGCGGCTGGCAACGATGTCGTTGGCCGCAAACGCGAAGTCGAGCTCGTGGTGGCTGCGCTTGCTGGCGCCCGCCACATCTTGCTCGAAGGGCCTCCGGGCACGGGCAAGTCCACGTTGCTGCGTTCGGTCGCCGATCACGCTGGCCTCCGATTGGTGTTTGTCGAAGGCAATGCCGAGCTCACGCCGGCTCGACTCGCGGGCCACTTCGACCCCGCCCAGGTCTTGTCGCAGGGCTACAGCTCCGAGGTCTTCATCGACGGCCCGCTGGTCGATGCGCTTCGCCACGGCGGGCTGCTGTATGTCGAAGAGATCAACCGTGTCCCCGAAGAAACGCTCAACCTGCTTGTCACCGTCATGAGCGAGGGCGAGCTGACAGTGCCTCGCCTTGGCCGAATCGAAGCCCACCCCCACTTCCGCCTCGTCGCCGCAATGAACCCGTTCGACGCTGTGGGCACGGCCCGCATCGCTGGCGCCATCTACGACCGCGTGAACCGGGTCGCGGTCGACTACCAGTCCGAAGCCGACGAGCAGGCAATCGTCGCTCGCGAAACCGATGGGCTCCACGCTGACCTCAGCGCCCGAGCGGTCCGCTGCGTTCGCACAACACGCGAGCATCCAGACATCCGGATCGGTTCCTCGGTCCGTGGTGCGATCGATCTCGTGACCCTCGCCGACCAACTTGCGACCTTGCGATCCGTCGGCCCCGACGACGACTCGTGTGGCCTCGACGCTGCCTGCGCTGCACTGAGCGGCCGAGTCCGGCTCCAAGAGTCCTGCGGACGCACCGCCGAAGACGTCGTCACCGAGATCTGGAAACTCAGCGGCCTGAACCCTGACGACGACGTCGAGGCGTCGGGAAAAGCGTAAGCCCCGACGGGGGCATCCTCGACCCTTCGAGAACCCTCGAGGGTGACCAAGCGCGCGAAGCACTTGACGAGGAACAACGCCAAACCAACTCGCGCCGCCAGCTGCAGAAGAACGACGGGTTCGACGACATGTCCCCCGAGGTCGGCGAGCTCGACGTGCAGGCCGTCGAGTCGGCGCTGACCGAAGATGCCGACACCGCGCTCGGCACGTTGGCCGAGATGGCGTCGGCGACCGACGTTCGTTTGCGAGCCCTCGCCCAGCAGCTCGCCGCTCGAGTCGTCATCGACCTGGCCGCGACCGCGCCAACGCACGCCCGAGGCATCGGCAAGATGCGTTCGGTCCCGATGCACGACGCCGGCGGCGATCTCGATATCGACGGCAGCATCGACGCGCTCGTGATGGCCGAGGCCAGCGGCACTCCCCCGCACATCGACGATCTACGTATGCACGCCTGGACCCGACCCGATGCCGCCGTCGCGATCCTGATCGATCGCAGCGGTTCGATGACCGGCGACCGGCTCGCCATCGCAGCGGTGGCAGCCGCAGCGGCAGCCCAGAAAACCCAGAGCGACTACTGCGTGATCGCGTTCAGCGACAAGGCGATCGTGATCAAGGGGATCGGTCAACCCCGCCCGGCCGAAGAGGTCGTGACCGACGTGCTTCGGCTGCGGGGTTTCGGACCAACCGACCTCAGCCTTGCCTTCCGGACCGCGCAAGCCCAGCTCGCCCGAAGCGGCGCCGCCCGCCAGCGCACGATCTTGCTCTCGGACTGTCGACCGACGGCTGGGTCCGCCCCCGAGCACCATGCCGCCCAGCTCGAGATGCTCGGCATCCTCGCCCCGGCTGACGATTGCGAAGACGCAGAGTGGTTGGCTGGCGCGGTCGGCGCTAAGTGGTCGACGCTCGCTGGTCCGACCGATGTGCCGCATGCCTTCTCCCAGCTGGCTGACTAGTTGTGACGACCAGCAGACGAACGTGCGGTCTCGACCTGTTCGGCCAGAGCGGCGCTACAGCCGACGGCGCGCCCGTGGGACTCAGTCGCCGTCGAGGATCTGGTGCGCGTCCCAGAGATGGTGCTCGACGTCGTGGATCAGATAGCGAGCGATCGACTCGACCGTGAACTCGGCCCCGTCGCTGCGCTTGCCCTCCTTGGCCCACTCGTCACCCTTAACCCGGTCGAGGACGTCGGCGATCTTGCCGGCATTCGAGGCCAATGCGTAGGCGACCTTGTTTGGGTCCTCGTCGGCGTAGCCCTTGGCCGCGTCGTCTTGGTTCCAGTCCTTGAACGTGGGCGGCTTGCGCTTCTTGAGCATGGTCCGGATGCGGTCCTCGAACAGGTCGAAGACGTCGCGAACATGGGCGCCGTATTCGAGGATCGTCCAGGTCCGAGTGGCTCCGTGGGGAGGCTGGCTGACGAGTGCGCCGCGCCCCAACATGTCTCGCCACGCTGCGGCCGTCGAGCGGATCCGCGGAGCGAGCTCTTCTCGACTCAGCGTCTGCACCGCTGCCCCGCACTCGCGGCAGGGGCGTTCCAGGACCCAGGTCCAGTCTTTGTCGTCGCTCATGTCGTCAGACTAGGCCGCGCCCTCATCTACGGGCGATAGGTAAACGACGCCGGGCCGACCGGGATCGAGCGCTGCACCAACTCGACCCACTCGCACAGCAGCGGCCGGGTGTCTCGGGGGTCGATGATCTCTTGGATCTCGAAGAACTCGGCCGAGCGGTGCGGCGAACGCACTCGGTTCAGTCGCTCGGTGATGTCTTCGAGCAGCGCCTCGGGGTCGTCGCTGTCGGCGAGGTCCTGCTTGTAGGCCACCTCGATGCCACCTTCGATCGGCAGCGAGCCCCAGTCCCCCGACGGCCACGCGTAGCGGAAGCTGTGCACGCCCGGCTTGTTGTTCGCTGCGCCGGCGACACCGAACGCCTTGCGCACGACCACACACGCGAACGGCGTCGACAGCTGACCGAGCGCAGCGAGCGCCTGGCTGCCGTAGCGAATCGTGGCGCTCTCCTCGCTGTCCTTGCCAATTAGGAACCCGGGGCAATCCTCGAGGTGCACGACGGGCAGGTTGAACGTCGATGCCAGGTCGAGCAGCCGCACGAGCTTGCGGCAGCTATCCGCCGTCCACGCGCCGCCATAGACGTAACCGTCCTCGGCGAACACCGCGACCGGATAGCCATTGAGCCGGGCCAGACCGGTGATGACCGAGCGGCCCCATCGCTTGCCGATCTCGAAGAAGCTGTCCTCGTCGAACACGCCGTCGATGATCTTGCGCATCTTGTAGACCCGCCGAGGCTCGCGGGGAATGATCGACAGCAGCGACTCGTCCCGACGGTTGACGTCGTCGGTCGGTTCGGTACGGGGCGCATACTCGTCGACGTTGGTCGGCAGGTACGACAAGAACTGCTTGGCTCGTTCGAACGCTTCGGCTTCGCTGTCGACGACGTCATCGATCGCGCCGTTCGCCGTGTGGATGTCGGCGTGACCCAGCTCCTCTTTGCCGTGATCGCCGAGCGATGCCTGTTCGACGAGTGCCGGCCCGGCGATCATCATCTGCGCGGTGTCTCGAACGATCACCGAGTAGTGCGCCGTCGCCACACGGGCCGCGCCGATGCCCGCCACCGAGCCAAGTGCGAGCGCGACCGACGGTGCAACCGCCAGGTGGCCGACGATGGTCTCCCAACCTCGGACCTCGGGGATGTACGTGCGCCCGGCCATCTCGATCGTCTTGACCGACCCGCCACCGCCCATGCCGTCGACGAGGCGTACGTGCGGCAGCCGAAGCTCCAGGGCAATGCCTTCGGCGGTGTGGCGCTTCTCGGGGATCGTCGCATCGGCCGAGCCGCCGCGGACGGTGAAGTCGTCGCCGGACAACATGATCGGCCGGCCCTCGATCCGAGCCGTGCCGAACACGAAGTTCGATGGCGTGAGGTGAACCAGGTTGCCGTCGTCGTCGTACTCGGCGACGCCGGCGGTCTTCCCGATCTCATGGAACGAGCTCGGGTCGGCGACAGCATCGATCCGTTCCCGGATCGTCATCTTCCCGAAGAAGTGCTGGCGTTCGACCTTGTCGGGGCCACCGAGCTGCTCGGCGAACTCCTCGCGTCGACGCAGTTCCTCGAGTTCTGGTTCCCAGCTCATGCGCGAAGCCTATGACGAGCGCGAATCCAGAGAAGAAACGGCGGGCGCAGTAACGTCGTCACCATGTCTCACATTGTCGAAAGCCCCGTCGTGGGGACGGTCTGGAAGATCGAGACCGCCATCGGCGAGACCGTCGCTGCTGGCGATGTCATCTTCATCCTCGAGTCGATGAAGATGGAGATCCCGGTCGAGGTCGAAGCTTCGGGCACGATCACCGAGATCAGCGTCGAAGAAGGCGACACCGTCGCCGAGGGCGACAAGCTCGCGATCGTCAGCTAGACCCTCTACGAGAACATGTCACTGATCAGCTTGACGCCGCCGATCAGCAACGGCAGTCCGTAGCTCGCCATCAGCAGCCAGCCGATCGGGCGCCGCACACCGCGCGACCAGAGCACCGGCTCACCTGCTTCGGTTTCCATAGAGACGTGTCGCTACGCCTGGAGGTCGGTGACGATCTGTTGCACTGCGGATTCGTCGTCGGCGTTGACGACGATCCGGTGCGTTGGGCTCGCTGCCAGGGCTTCCGATTGCCTTTCGCATGCCTGATTGTCGGCAACTCGACGCGAACGCCCTTTTGGCGAGCCCAACCAACGAAGGGTTGATTGTACGGATTCCTTCCCGTATATTCATACGGGAGTTTCCCCGTACAATTTCTACCGTTAGGGGCAATCATGCTCTCGCTTACTCCTCAAACCGGCGGCACGCTCGATCCGGCACATGTCGTCGGCCGAGACGATCTCATTCTTGAGATCGCCAATGCGGCTCGCCGCGGGGTTCATCACCTGCTGACCGACCCTCGACGAATGGGCAAAACCGCACTGCTCACGAGATTGTGCAACGAGCCCGGCAAGGCGACAAGCGCCGTCAAGATCGACCTCGAAGGATCGGCTGACGACCAGGAGATCGTGGTCCGGATCCTCCGAGGGCTCACCGTTCACCAATCACTTAGCCGGCGCGCGCTCGAGGCTTGCAAGGGCCTTCTCGCCGAGGTCGAGTCGGCTTCGGTGGGACCGGTCGAGCTCAGCAAATCAGCCAAGGCCATCGGGGCGCTTCCGACCTTGCGGTCGGCGCTCGCTCGTATCAATGACAAGCTTGCCGATGATGACGAGACCCTGATCATCTGCCTCGACGAGGTCACGATTGCGATCGAGAACATCGCCAAACGCGATCGCGACGAAGCCAGTCGCGTACTGCAAACCCTGCGAGCGCTTCGAGAAGACCATCGCCAGATCGCTTGGATCCTGACCGGCTCGATTGGATTCCACCACGTGCTGCGCAAAGCGAACGCGACCGAAGGCGCCGTGAACAATCTCGACACTGTTGACCTCGGGCCACTGAGTGAACCTGCAGCGATCGAACTGACCGAAGCCCTAGCCCGCGGTATCGGGCGCCCAATTACCCACGATGCGGTCGTATTGCTCGTCGACGCGACTAATGGCATCGCGTTCATGATTCACAACGTCATGCATCGACTCGCCGCTGGCACCGGTGAAATCACCGGGGTCGAAGCAGACGCGGCCTGCAATGACTATCTCTCCGACCCTGGCAAGTCGGGTGCTTTCACGCATCTGGTGACACGCATCGATCCGTACTACTCCGATCCTTCGCTTGCGAAAAAAGTGCTTGATGCTCGAGCTGTAGCCGTCGACGCAGCCAGCTTCGACGACTTGCATCGTGAACTCGGTGACGGCAGCACTCGGGATGAGTTCATCGCACTCATGGACGATCTGGTTGCCGACCACTACCTGGATCATGAGACCCACCTGTGGCGCTACGACGTCATCCGTCGCATCTGGTGCCATCGCCGAAAGTTGACTGTCTGATGCCACTCGCGCGATTCACCCCGAGCCTTCACTCGGCCGAACAGCTTGAGCAGTTGTTCGTCGAGCGAGAACATCTTCTGGACCAGATCGTTGCCCGGATTGCGTCAGCGGGCTCGTCGAAGACCCGGAATCACAGCCTGGTCGTGGGTCCCCGTGGCGCTGGCAAGACGCATCTCATCAGCCTGCTCTACTACCGCACCCGGGATTTGATCGCCGATGGCGCTGCGCTGCAGACGGCGTGGCTCGACGAGGACCCCTGGTTGATCGCGTCGTATGACGACCTGCTCGGACACATCGTTGAGCGCCTCGACCCTGTCGATTCCGGGAACGAGGGCGAGTCTGCAGCCAGCACGCAGAAGCAAGACCGTGACGGCGAGATCTTCCTACGCCAACGGGCCGCAGCATCGGGCCCAATCGTGGTCTTCCTGGAGAACCTCGACCAGATCCTGGAACAGATCGGCGTCGACGGCCAACACCAACTTCGAAGCCTGCTCCAAGACAGCGGCGCGCTCGTGCTCACGGCGACATCGACGCGCCTCTCGCATCACGTTGATGATCCGGTTAGCCCGTTTTACGGATTCTTCACCACCGATCGGCTGCAACCATTCTCGGCCGAGACCGCCGCCGACATGCTCGGCCATATCGCGAAGGCGCAGGGCAACGATCCCCTGGCCGACTTCCTGGCAAGCGACCGGGCCCAGCGTCGGCTCAAGGTCGTCGAGCACCTGGCCGGCGGTCAGCCCCGCATGTGGGCGACGTTTAGCAGTTCGCTTGAACTCCATCAGCTCGATGAGCTCGTCGACCACCTGATGACCAGCTTCGATGACCTCACTCCGTACTACCAGGAGCAATTGGCCCGGCTTTCGCCTCATCAGCGCAAAGTCATCGTTGCGCTCGCAACGGATGATCGGCCGATGTCGACGAAACAGCTCGCCGCCGAACTCGGGATCGAACAGCGGAGCTTGTCGAAGACAATGCACGAGCTCGTCGACCGAGGCTGGATCGCGCCGAGCGACTCTCCACTCGTTGCGCTCCTCGACGGACGCGTGACGTACTACGACTTGGCCGAGCCGATGGTGCGCGTGGCGCTCCAGATCAAGTCGTCACGAGGCAAGCCACTGCGGGTGATCGTCGAGTTCCTCAAGGGTTGGTTCGACGCCTCGCAGCTGTCCGATTCGGACGACAGCGCTCGGCCCGACTCGCACCGCTATCTCGAAACGGCGCGACTGGAACTGCTCGCCGACGGGTCGGTCGAGGTCGCGCGCCGCGTACTCGACGGGCCACCCATGCGGCTCGCCGTTCACCGAATGCCGGTCGTCGAAGCTCTCTGGGACGCCGACCAGGCACTGGCCGCGTTGGCTAACGAGGACGTCGCGCCGATGTTTGCGTTGCCGGCTCCGGTTCGCACATCACTCGAATCGCAGCTCGCCGATGGCCTGTCAGAAGACCAGATATTCGGACTGCGGGAGAAACTCCATTGGGAAGCAATCGCCGAGGCCGACCGTACGTGCGACCCGATGTTCGAACCGTGGCTCGATGCCGCCCTCGCCATGATCGAGCAACATCCGACGCGAGGCGGAGCCTGGACTCTGGCAATCACCTGGCTCGGTGAACTACGCCGCTTTGATCGGGCCGAACAGCTCTTGGGGCAGCTCACTGAACGCTTCGGAGTCGATGTCCCTGAGACCCTTCAGAGTCGCCACAACCTCGCCAACCGATATCTGGCCATCGGCCGAAATGACGAAGCCCTCGCCCTCCACGAACAGAATCTCGCCGACCGCGAAAACGTACTCGGGCCCCACCACCCCGACACGCTCCAAAGCCGCCTCAATCTCTGCAACAGCTACTGGACCGCTGGCCGTCACGACAAGACCCTGGACCTAGACGAAACAAACTTCGCCGACTTTGACCGGATCCTCGGGTCCAACCATCCCTACACACTTCGCAGCGGATACCACCTGGCCATGAGCTATGCCTACGCAGACCGCAATGAACAAGCAATAGACCTCGTCAGGCGAACCGTGGCCGGCTACGAACGCATCCTCGGACCCGACCACCCCGACACGGTTGAGGCCCGCGAGTGGCTTGAATCGCTCCGATAAGTCAGTTCCTCAATCGGGTGCGGGGAAGAAGCGCTCGGACGTTGCGGTGTTCCCAAGCGCCGCGCCAAACGCCGGCGCAATAGGCGCTGTCGTCGAGAAAGCCAGCCAGCACGTTGCGGCGATCGTCGAA
>CAZEMU010000030.1:0-36827 GCA_964513315.1 uncultured Acidimicrobiaceae bacterium
CGCTGGCCGCTGAACGCAGCGAGGATCGCAGACGCGCCCAGGATCAGCGGGATGACCGCATCGGGCGCTAGTCCGAGCCGGATCGTGTTGTCGTCCTCTGGCGCGCCCGCCGCATCGTCAGGACCCACAGGACCTTCGGCCGGGGCGGTCGCCGCAACCGACTCGTGGTCCTCTTCGTCGAGGTTCGGGTCGTCGCCTAGGTCTTCGGACATCGCTGGCGATGTTATTGGGGTGGGATTCGTCTGTGGAGGCGCAAAGCTAGATGTATGACTGCGACTGTGGACTCACCGGTCGATACCTCGCTTGCCGCGCCGGCTGGCCTGCAACCGGCCGCGGCCGCTCCAGGCGAGTTCAACGCGCTTGAATTGAAGAGCCTGTCGATCTGGCCGCCTGTCGTGTTGGCCCCCATGGCCGGTGTGACCGATGTGCCGTTTCGTTCGCTGTGTCGCCGATTCGGCGCCGGGATCTACGTCAACCAGATGATCACCGCTCGCGCCTGGCTCGAACGCGATCGCAAGACGCTGAAGCTCGCCGAGTTCGCCGACGACGAGTACCCGCGCAGCATCCAGCTCTACGGCACCGTGCCCGAGGAGATCGGTGAGACGGTCCGGCGCCTCGTCGCCGAAGATGGTGTCGAACACGTCGACATGAACTTCGGCTGCCCCGTCCCCAAGGTCACCCGCCATGGCGGCGGAGCGGCGCTGCCGGTCCGTCATCGCCTGCTGCGGCGCATCGTTCGCGAAGCGGTCCAGGCGGCTGGCGACGTACCGGTCACGATCAAGTTCCGGATGGGCGTCGACGACGACGTGCTCACCTACTTGGAGACGGGACGCATCGCCGAAGAAGAAGGCGTCTCTGCCATTGCCCTGCACGCTCGCACCGCAGAACAGCTCTACTCGGGTTCGGCTCGTTGGGAAGCAATCGCGGCGCTCAAGCAGCACGTGACGTCGATTCCCGTGCTCGGCAACGGAGACATCTGGGAACCATCAGACGCGCTGGCGATGATGCGCGAGACCGGGTGCGACGGTGTCGTGATCGGACGAGGTTGCCTCGGGCGCCCGTGGCTCTTCGGTGCGCTCGCCGCGGCGTTCGATGCAGAACCGCTGCCGGAACTGCCTGACTTCGGTGCGGTGAGCTCGATGATGCTTGAGCATGCCCACATGCTCGTCGAGTGGTACGACGACGAAGGATCGCTCCGCCAATTCCGCAAGCACGCACTCTGGTACCTGATGGGCTTCCCGATCGGAGGCGAGCTGCGCAACCGCTTCGCACGCGTCTCGACCCTGGTCGAACTCGAGGAACTGTGCGCAGCCGTCGATCAGGAACTCGAGTTCCCTGCCGACGTGTTGCGCCAGCCGCGCAGCCACACTGGTGGCCCGCGTCTGGTGCACCTCCCCGAGGGCTGGTTGGAGAGCAGTGAGTCGGCCGAACCACCAGGACGCGGTGCCGAGGCCATCGTGAGCGGTGGCTGATCCAATCATCCTCGGCTCCGCGTCGCCACGACGGCGCGAGCTGCTGGGCCAACTTGACGTCGATTTTGAGGTCGTCCTTGTCGACCTCGATGAATCTGGCTTGAGCGATCACGACGTCGCCGCCAGCGTGGAACGGACGTCGCTGGCCAAGTACAACGCATTCGCGACGCAGCACGCTGGGTTGCATGGTCGTCGTCTGCTGACGGCCGACACGCTCGTCGCTGGTGCCGGCTCGGTTCTCGGCAAACCGACGTCGGCGGCTGATGCCGAGTCGACGCTCGCCCGGTTGTCTGGCGAGGAACTGACGATCGCCTCGGCTGTCTGTTGCGGCGAGGTCGGTGGCCAGCCGAACCGGCGCACGGTCGTCACCACGGTTCAGTTGCGACCCCTCAGCGCAGATGAGATCCGTGACTACGTCGCGACCGGTGCAGCTGCCGACAAGGCCGGCGCGCTTGAGCTGCAGGGCCGGGCGGCATCGTTCATCGCATCGATGGACGGTTGCTGGTCGAACGTGGTCGGGCTTCCGCTGTGCGCAACCGCCGAGCTGCTTGACCTACCCGGTGGTGCCGAGGGGTGGAGCCCTTGCTCAGGTCGTCGATGCGGTACCGACAGTAAGTGGGCCGACCGCGGGTAGCGAGAAGCCGATCTCGAAGCCGCCGGTCGCCCGGTTGGTGGCGTGCAGCGTGCCGTCATGCCCGTCGACAATCTGCTTGACGATGGCGAGCCCGAGCCCTGAGCCCGGCGCAGTGCGGGCCTCGTCGGACCGGTAGAAGCGGTCGAAGATTCGTTCCAAGTCCTCGTCGCGAACGCCAGGTCCCTCGTCGAGGACTCGGATGCTCGTGCCCGCGTGGGCGATGAGGATTGGTGTCTCGTCGGGCGAGAACTTCGCGGCGTTGTTGATGAGGTTCGTGACCGCACGAGCGAGCAAGCCCGCGTCGGCCAACACGGTCGACTCGGCGGTGATGGTTTCGAGCTCGATCGTGCGCTGGTGTCGGCGCTGGGCTCGAGTGACACATTCGGCAACGATGTCGCCAAAGTCGACAACCGTGCGTTGGTCGAGGTCGTCGCGAATCTCGGTGGCGGAATCGACAAGCTCGGCCGTCAACTCGCTGAGCTCGGCCAGCTCGTCGCCGATGTCGTTGAGGACGCGGCCTCGTAGCTCGGGGTCGACGTCGGGGTGGCGTTGGAGCAGCTCGACGTTCGTTCGCATCGAGGTAAGCGGCGTGCGCAACTCGTGGCTTGCGTCCTGAACGAGCCGGCGCTGTTGCTCGCGCGAGGTGTCGAGCGATTCGAGCATCGTGTTGAAGCTCGACGCGAGCGCGGAGATTTCGCCGGTTCCATCAACGGGAATCCGCTCACCGAGGTCCTGGGTTGAAGCGACTCGGTTCGCTGCGGCGCTCAGCCGCTCGATGGGTTGTGTCGCACGGCGGGTGAAGAACCAGCCGAGCAGACCAGCGCTGAGCGCGCCGATGATGCCGAAACCGACGATGCGGACGAACAGTCCGCGCAGCGTGCTTTCGGTGAGCTCAACGCTGCGGGCAACCTGCACGGCTCCGATATCGCCGAAGCCAGCGGTGAGCACTCGGTATCGCTCGTCGTCGACGGTGACGGTGCGGATCGAAGTGCCGACACCGGTCTCGGCGATCGTTGTGTCGGTGCCGTCGATCGGCAACGTTCGACAGCCCGAGATCGTGACCCCGTTGCTGCGGATGACTTGCATCGACGACGCGAAGTCGGACACGAACGCGGCGAACCGCTCGGGTCTCGTCAATCGCGTGCCGGGCGTCCGCGCGGGTTCACCGGCCGCATCGGCCTCGTCCGTCTCCCCGGCGTTAGCTGCTGCGGGCTCTTCAGCGAGTTCGTCCGAGGCGTCCTCGGCGCAGGTGAGTCGGCGTATCTCAAGCAAGGCGGCGAGTTGGCCTTCGATGCGTGGGCTGTCGGGGTCGAATCGTTCGATGTCGTCGTTGAGTTGTGCGTCGACGCCTTTGAGTCCGACGGAGCGCGACGACAAGGCGACACCGACACCGCCGAGTGCCGATGCGAGCAGCACGGTTGCGGCGATCAGGAGCGCCAGCCGGGACCGCAGGCTCATCGGCCTAGTTGGCGCGGGCGACGTACCCGATGCCGCGCACGGTTTGGATCAGGCGAGATGCTCCATCGGCCTCGAGCTTGCGGCGGAGATAGCCGATGTAGACGTCGAGTGATTTTGAGCCGGTCTCGAAGTCGTAGCCCCAGATGCGTTCGTAGATGAGGTCGCGGCTGAGCACGATGTCGACATTGTGAAGCAGCAGCTCGAGGAGGTCGAACTCGGTTTTAGTGAGGTCGATGACGGTCTCGCCTCGGGTCACTCGCCGGGCAGCGAGGTCCATTCGCAGGTCGTCGAGGGTGAACGACTGGCTGTCGTCGCCGGTGACACCGTTGCGGCGAAGGAGGGCTCGGACGCGGGCGAGGAGTTCGTCGAGCGCGTACGGCTTGACCAGGTAGTCATCGGCGCCCGCATCGAGGCCGGCCACGCGGTCCGAGACTTCGTGCCGCGCGGTGAGCATGAGCACCGGGATCCGCATGCCCTTGTCCCGAATGCGGCGACACACGGTCAGCCCATCGATACCCGGCATCATGACGTCGAGCATGATTGCGTCGGGGTCGACCTCGGGAAGTAGATCGAGTGCTTCGGCGCCATTGCTTGCGGCGTGGACGGTGTAGCCCTCGAACTGAAGGGCTCGCTCGAGCGCTTCGCGTACGGCGCGATCGTCCTCAGCGATGAGGATGGTTGCTGCCGAGTTGGTCACGGTGAAATCGTAGGAGCCGACGTCGACGCCTGTTGCCCGCACCGTTCATTCTTGCCAAACTCTTGCTTGGGCGGCCACCTACCCTGGCGACATGCGTAAACCCGACTGGGGATTCGGCGTCGCCGCACTTGTTGCCGGGCTCATGGCTGTCGCCATCGTCGTGCTTCTGATCCTCGGACTTCGTGGCTTGTTCTAGCGCTTGGTACCCGTTGCCGCAGCGCTTGATGAGGGACTGTTCCCCTGCCTGAAAGCGGATGCGGCATTGAACCATTAGTGTGGAAGTCCGTTGGCTGCTGTCCGAGTGGCCCAGCAGGGGAGTAGTCCGATTCGACGCGTAGCAGCAAGTGGTCTCGTGGCGATCGGTGTGCTTGCGGCGTTGTTCGCCGGAGTGTTCCGGTACGTCGACGATCACTTCCATAACCCCGAGAACTTCCTGGCAAACACCGAGACGCTGGCCGACAACGCCGATGTTCGTGAACGCCTCTTTGATGGGTTCCGCACCGAGATCATCGCCCTTGCCGAAGGCGAAGACCTGACGGCCACTGGCGATGACGCCGAAGCAACCGGTGCCGACAGCGAAGAAGATGCCGACGAGGTCGTCGACGAGGCGACCCCGGTGACCGACGCGGAGATCGAACGGGATCAGGCCATCGAGGAGATCCTCCTCGACACCTTTGATAGCGATCTGTATCGCGAGGTCTTCACCGAACAGCTCGGTTCGGTCCAGTCGCAGTTGATTCGCGCGGCCGAACTTCCCGACGAGGCCCTCCTGCGGGATAGCGGTCCGGTCAACTTCGACGCTCGACGGCTCTATCCGTCGATCTATGAGTCGCTTGCCGCGGATCCTCGGACCGCAGAGATCACGCAGAATGCGGTGCCGGATTCCTACGGGATCTATCCGGTCGCCGATCGGGAGACGACCGTGAATGCCGCATGGTGGTTCATCGAGAACGGTCCGAGCTGGCGAGGCCTGACCTTTGCGTTGGCCGTCTTGTCGCTCATCGGCGCTGTTGTCGTCGCCGAGCGTCGCCCGTCCCGGGTGATTCAGTACGGCATGGGCATGGTCGGACTTGCGCTCGTCGTCGTCGTGATCGTGTACATCGTCCGAGCGGTCGTGCCGTTGCTCGCTGGTGGAGGCGGATCCGCCGGTCCGGTCGTTGCGACCTATGCCGCAAACCTCGGCCCGCTCGTCAGCATCATGTTCCGCCTCATGATCATGGGCGTGATCCTGGCCGTCGTCGGCGGCATCGCCAAGCTCATCTGGCCAGACGATTGGGTCTACGGCCACGTGACCGACGATCGCGGTTCACGTTCAATCCGTCGCCGTCGCGGCACGCCAGAACCGCAGCAGCCGGTTGTCCAGCAGCAGCCTCAGCAAGTTCCTGTCGCAGCCGCAGGCCCTGTCGGCTACCCGCCGTACGGGTACCCGGCCGCTCCTGGTTGGGGTCAGCCCTACCCAGGCCAGCCGTATGCGCCGAACCCGTACCAGCAATATCCGGTCGGTCCGTTCGCGCAACCGGGCGCCGCGGCCCCGCAGTACACCGGTCGCCCGACGGTGCCGGTGACACAGCTTCCCGCCGACCTAGTCCCAACTGGCGAAACGCCACAGATCGACACGACCGCAACGAACGGTGCCGACCGTCCGGCCGATGCAGCTCAAGCTGTGCCACGCGTTGTCGCCTCGGTCGTTGTTCCTGACGCGGAGCCCGCGAAGCCCTCGGGCGAAACGCCCGTCATCGAGCGCCCCGCCCCTGCGCCAGCAAGCGACGACGATTGGGACAACGACGGCGACTGGTAGTCGCTACTGCGCTGGCGAGCTAGCGCTGACTAGTTCGGGCTGACAAAACGACTCGCGACCCACACGTCGTTCGTGCCGTTGTTGATCCCCCACCAGACGTAGCCGTCGGCAAGGTTCACGACGCAGTCGCCGTTGAACACCAGCCCGGATTGTGCGGGGGCGAAGGTTCCCATGAGCTCGCCGTCGACGGCGGGTTGGTCCCGTTGATTGAGCGGCGTCGAGAGCGTGTCGACGATGTAGGTGGCAGACAGCAGTGGCGACCGTTCGTCACCGCAGGCCTCGAAGCCTTCGGGAAGTGGCGTCGGTTCGGGCGTCGGCGTGGGCGTCGGAGCGTCTTCGGGGACAACAACCTGGGGCGCGGGCGTCGAGGTCGGAATCGGAAGCGCCGTGGGGACGGCGGCCGTGGTGAGATCGACCTCGTCGGCGACGTCATCGTCGCCACCGGTGAGCAGCGCCCAGAGCGCAACGATCACGGCGAGGATCAGCAACGCAAGCAGCACGCCGAGCACGGTGCGGCTCAATGCTGGGCGGGACAGTTCGTCATCGCCATTTGGCCACTGGTTATCGGAGTCGGACACCCTGCAACGCTTACAGCCTGCGGGGGCCGTTGCAAGGACCCCCGACGATCGTTCAGCGGCGCCGGGTGATGTCGGCGAGCGTTGCCTTGAGGTAGGCGCCCTCGGCGAATGCGATTGGATGATCGATTGTGTGCGCTGTGCGTACTTCGTCGGTGGCCTTGAAGCCGGCCATGTCGAGTTCGTCGGCGATCAGATCATGAAAGTCGAGCGCTTCGATGCGGCTGGAACACGACGCCTGGAAGAGAGTCCCGCCCGAGCCGAGCAGCTGAATCGCGAGTGCGGTGAGCCGGCGGTACGCCCGGCGAGCGCCAGGAACAGACGCAGCATTTGGAGCGAATGACGGCGGGTCGACCACGACAACGTCGAATCGCGCCCGGCGGTCTGTGAGGGCCTCGAGTGCGTCGAACGCGTCGGCGACGGCAAATGTGTGCTCGGCTTCGAATCCGAGCTCGGTGCGATTGAGTTCCATGTGATGCCGGGTGGCTTCAACGGCATGCGGGCTCAGGTCGACGCTATGCACGCTGCGGGCTCCGCCAGCGGCGGCGTGGACCGAGAAGCCGCCGGTATTGCAGAACATGTCGAGCACGTCGGCATCACGGCAGCGTTGGCCAACCAAGAGGCGGTTCGCTCGTTGATCGAGGAAGTGGCCGGTCTTTTGACCGCGCTCGATGTCGGCTTCGAAGATGAGTCCGTTCTCGCGAAACACAATCGGGCCGTCGGGTGGATCGCCGAGCAGGGTGGCACCGTCGCTCAGGTCAGCGGGCAGCGACCCAGATATCCGGCGACTGGCCCGGAGCACAACGCGGTCCGGCTCGGTCAGTTCCAGCACGGGCGCCAGGACGCTCCGCAGGTGCGGCAACCAGGCGATGGTGTCGATGCGGACAACCAGGCTGTCGGCGTAGCGGTCAACGACCAGGCCCGGGAGTCGGTCGTTCTCGCCATGCACCAACCGGTAGCCGGTGGTGTTCGGATCATCGATCAGCGGCTGGCGACGGGCGACCGCTTCGAGCACTCGCTCGGCGAAGAAGGCGTCGTCGATCGTCCGGGGCTTGCCCTGGTGGAGCACGCGGACACTGATCGGGCTGCCCGGGTCGAGCAGGCCGATGGCGGCGAAGTCCCGTTTGTCGTCGAAGATGACGGCCAGGTCACCAGGTTCACCGGGCTTGGACTGTCGTTCGATCGATCCGTCCCAGATCCACGGATGACCTGATCGGATCTCGCGAATCGCCGCCTTCCGGACGTGAACGGCGACCCGTTCGTCCGACGGCTCCGGTAGTGATGCCGTCAGCTGCACGGCCGCACCCTAGTAGTGCGGATAGGTCGATCGGTCCAGTGTCACCCCTTCGCCATGCTGGTCGGTGGCTAGATTGGGCGGCGATGGGAGCCGAACGGGTAGTCCGGTGGGGGCCACCGACGTTGTCCGAGGTCGTCACCGACCAACTGTGGCGTCATGGCCTGGGGTCCGCTGACGCCGTCGCGTGCGCTCGCGAACTGGCGGCCGCGGTCGGCCCAGCTGCTCGTGCGTCGTCCTTCGTCGACCTAGGCGCATGCCGGTTTCTCGATGGCGATATCAGCGGCGCGCTGGCGGCGTGGCAACAGGCGATCGTCTCTGGACAAACCGCTCCCGCAGCTCGCGCCCTGTTCAACCTGGGCCTCTTGCACGAACACCTCGGGCTGTACGACGAGGCGATCCAGCGGTTCGAAGCAGCTGAAGCACACGGCATCGCGCCGTATGCCGCGATGGCCACCCTTGGCCGTGCTCGCGCGCAGCATCGCTCCGGCGACCACGAACGCGCCGTCGCAACATTGGCTCGTCATGCCGATCGCTTGATGGAACAAGATCCCGACAGTCCGCTGGTGAGCGAGACGATGTTGGGCCTCGGCGACGTTGCCGAGGAAGCGGGCCAGCTCGATCGGGCCGAACAGGCCTATCGGGCCGCGATGACTTCCGATGACGAAACGATTCGCTCCCAGGCATCGCTCTCGCTCATCGACGTACTCCGCTTTATTGGGCACGACGAAGAAGCTCAGCAGATCGTCGAAGACGCAGGACTCGCCTCTGCCGATCCCGTCGTTGCACTCGATCGCGTTGAGCTTTTGATCCGCCTCGGTCGCTTCAACGAAGCAGAAGCGGTGCTTGATGACTTGGCGACCGATCAGCTCGGCGTCGCGGATCAGTTCCGGCTCGCGACGATTCACATCGACCTTGGCCGGGTCAATCGCGCGATCGACATTCTTGAAGTGCTTGCCGGCGAAGGCGCGGCCGAGACTCGTGCTCGCGCTGCCTATCGTCTTGGCGAGGTCTATCTCGAACACGACATGGCTGAGCCAGCGGCGACGATGTTCGGCAACGTTCGCGGTCTGCAGCCGGGCTACTGGGCCGACAAAGCATCACTGGCCCTTGGCGACTTGGCCATGACCGAGGGCCGCCATCGCATCGCGGCCGCCCACTGGGCTGATGCTGCGGCGAGCCGAGTCGAGTCCGTGTCGAGCATCGCTCGCGAGCGTTTGGTCGATGCTGTCAGTTCGCCGCCCGAACCTGGACCGGTTGTCGTCGAAGCCGCCACGGATGACCAGCTTGTCCCTGGGTGGGTTGACGATCGCCCCGAACCTCTCGAGTCGGTCGACGACGGACCTGCGACCGAAGCCGTCGACATGGTGACCGTGCTCGACGACGAACCGCTCGGGCAGCTCCCGGGCGGTAATGGATTCGTCCCAGGCGAGATCACTCCCGTTGCGGGCGTGCTCATGGCGCTCCCCGATGCTGAAGCGGTCGATGTCGTCATTCCAGCCGAACCGATCGCTCCTGGCGATGTCGCTCCGCTCGAGCAGGTACTGCCCGACACGACCCCGCCCGACCTCATCGAGGCTGCGCGGACCGAGTTGGCCGAAGCTCCCGCTGCGCCGATCGCTCCGACCGCGCCGACCGCGCCGACGGTCGTGCCGCTGCGACGCCGCAGCGGCACTGCTGCTACAGAAGCGCCGGTGGCCGAAGCTGGCGCAGCAGACACGCCGGCGGTCGACGGTGCGGCACTTGATGTGCCTCACCCGCCAGCCGTCTCTGCTGCTGCACCAACCGACGACAACGGTCCTGTCGTGATCAAGCTGGGTCGCGGACGATCCACCACGGCGCCTGCACCGGCTGAGCCCGCTGCTGAAACGGTGATCGATCTGCGCGAGTCAGACGATGCGCCTTCGAATCCGTATGCCGACCTCGCCCCTGAGGAACTCGATGACGATCCGACGCCCTCGGAGCGCAATCCCTATGCCGAGCTCGCGCCGAACTTCTCGGGCGAACCGATCGATCTCGGCGCAGTCGGCGACGGCGACGAGCCGGGCCCGTCGACGTTCTCGCGTTTCGCCTAGCTAGCTGCGAACCGACGTCGCAAACCAGTCGCGGATCGCCTGACCGATTTCGTCGGGACTGTCCTCTTGTAGGAAGTGGTTCCCGGTGACGGTGACCTCGGTCTGGTTTGGCCAGGTGCGGCAGAAGTCGCGCTGCGGGCCGATCAGGATCGCTCCCGGATCTGCGTTCACGAACAGCTTGGGGACTTCGCAGCTGGCGAGCCATTCCGCATAGGCAGCTGCGATCTCGACGACGTCGGCTGGTTCACCATCGATGGGAATCTCGCGCGGCCACGTAAGCGTTGGCCGGCGATCTTCAGGTTCGAGGAAGGGCCGCCGGTACTCCGTCATTTCTTCGTCACTGAGGTCTCGCAGGATCGAACCGGGGAGCACGCGTTCGACGAACACGTTCTTCTCCATGACCATGGCTTCGCCTGCTTCAGACCGGAAGCCTTGGAAGATCGGCGTCGCCGGATCGGGCCATTCATCCCACGTGACGGGGCGAACGATCGACTCCATGTAGGCGATGCCGGCGACCCGGTCGCGGTGGCGGTTCGCCCAGTCGAAGCCGAGGGCGGAGCCCCAATCGTGGATCACGAGGACAACTCGATCGCCGATATTAAGGGCGTCGAGAAGGCCGTCGAGGTACTCGCGGTGGTGGACGAAGCGATACGAGTCGGGCCCCTTGTCGGCGAGTTTGGCGCTGTCGCCTTGGCCGATGAGGTCGGGGGCGACGCATCGGCCGAGATCAGCGACATGCGGGATCACGTTGCGCCAGAGGTACGACGAAGTCGGGTTGCCATGGAGGAACAGAAAGGTCTCGTCACCTTCGCCCCGTTCGTGCCAGGCCATGCTCAGCCCGTTGACGTCGGTGTACTGCTTGGTCAGTGGCGTCGTGTCCATGCCCGAGTCTGGACCAGGCGTTCTTGCTCGACCAAGGGCGGATCAGCTGCGTTGCTCAGGCTGCTCGGCGGGGCTGCTCGATGGTCGAGCCCGTGCCATCGGCGGCAGGGATCACGGTGATGCCGCGAGGGAGCACATCGAGGAGGGCGGCGACGTGGGTGATAACACCAACGGTCGCGCCGCGACTGCGCACATCGTCGAGCAGATCAATCACCCGCTCGACCGATGATTCGTCGAGCGAGCCGAATCCTTCGTCGATGAAGAGCGCGTCGATGCGTACACCGGCGCTTTGGTTCATGACGACATCAGCGAGGCCGAGTGCGAGTGCGAGCGATGCTTGGAAGAGTTCGCCGCCGGAGAGGCCGGCGGTTGGTCGGCGCGTGCCGGTGACCGTGTCTTCGACGGCCAGGTCGAGTCCCCAGCGACCCCGACGATGTTCTCCATCGTCGAGCACGCAGAGCTGGAATCGCTGCTGGGTCGACTGAGCGAGCCGCACGTTGGCGAGTTCAACGACTTCGCGAAGGTGGGCGGCGAGCACCCAGTTCTCAAGCGATGTGTTGTGGTCGTTGTCGCCCTTGACGAGGGCAGCCACACGTTCGAGTCGACGAACCGCGAGTTCGTCGTCACCGAACGAAGCCCGCTCGGCAGCGAGTCGCTCGAGTTCGGAGCTGAGCCGGTCGATGGTTGTCCGTTGCTCGATCAGACGCTGCTGGTGTTCGGTGTAGTCGGCGGCGGCTGTTTGATGGGCGGCCTCGAGGGTCTGGACATCGGGCGCCGTCGCGGGCAGATCGCCGAGCGCCCGCAGCTGACCTTGGAGTCGGTCGCCTTGCGCGGTGTGTGCGGCGGTCGAGCTGTCGAGGAGGGCGATGACCTCGGTCTCGAGAAACGCCGACTGGGCGGCGGTAATCGAGTCGAACGGAGACGGCAGCAGCTTTTCGCGCAAGGTGAGCTCGGCCCGGCGCACCGCGTCGGCCATGCTCGCCCGCTCGGTGTAGGCGCTCATCAGCCGGCTCAGCTCGGAGCGGGCCGACAGCACCGCGTTGAGTCGGCCACGCAGCGAAGCGACGGGGATGTCCTGAGGGAGCTCGGCTCGCACCTGGTCCAGGTCGCGGACGCGTGCCGCAAGCTCGCTGTCGATGGCTGCGCGTTGCCGTTGCAGATCGAGTCGTGCGAGGTCGATCGTTTCAATCCGGCGGTCGAGCGCTTCGAGTTCGTTGCCGAGTACCCGACGTCGTTGCCCGGCTTGTTGGGCGGACCGGAGGGACTGTGTCGCAGCTGCGACGAGGTCGTCGATCTCGTCGAGTGACGAGCGAGCGCCGTCGCCGAGCGCTCCGATCAGCTGGTTGCGTTCTTCGTCGACGGTTGCGACCGCCCGGGTGATTTCGGCTGCGAGCTCGTTGAGGTCGTTTCGCTCTCGACGAAGCGCATCGAGCGTCGAAGCACGCCGGTGATTGTCATTCGCAGCATTGTCGGTTTCGATGGCTGCCGCGGTTGCTGACTCGATGAGATCATCGAGCTCGGTTGGCGTTGCATCACCGAGGCCACCGTCTTCGCTGAGCAGGCGTTCAAGTTCGTTCTCGAGATCGCTTCGGGCCCGAGCGAGATCATCTGCCTGGGTGCGAGCGGCACTGACTTGCGATTGCGTGACTGCGTCGTCTGCAGGCGGTGCCGGTGCCGGATGTTCGAGCGCTCCACAGACGGCGCATGGTTCGCCGTCGGTCAGTGACTCGGCCAACCGGCCCGCAGTGCCACGGACGAACGCATCGAAGATGGCGTCGCTCGCCCGTTGGGCTTCGAGATGGCGGCGACGCACATCGTCGAGCCGAGTGACGAGCGCAGTCGACTGTTCTGCGAGCTCGCGACGGCGCGTCAGCAGCGCCAGCTGATCGGCCGCCGAGCGCGCAGCCTCGTTTAAGCGTGGCTGCTGGACCTGGGCCTGTTCGGCATTACGAATGCGATCGTCGAGGGTCGTCGCCCCTTGGGTGCAGGACTGCAGACGCTCGCGTGCTTGGTCGTGGGCCTCGTCGAGCTGTTGCAGCGCATGGCGTTGATCTCGACAACGCCGGGCCTCGTCGAGGTTGCGCTGCTTGTCGGCGAGGTCGTTGTCTTCGGCGAGGCCGAGCAGCTCGGATTCGGTGTTCTGACGTTGTTCAGCAGCGGCGGTTCGGTCTTGGTCGGCCGTGCGCTCGGACTGTTCGAGTCGGGCGCGATCGCGTTCGAGGCCCTGGATGTCGTTCGTGAGCTTGGTGGCTCGGGCAGCGGCGTCGACCTGCGCGTTCAGTAGCTCGAAGTCAGCGTCGAGACGCTGCGTCAGCAGGGTCGCATCATCGAGTGTCGCCGGCACGGGGTCTGCACAACCGGCGCGGTCGAGGTTGTCTCGAACGTTGCGGTTGCTGGCGCTGATTCGGGATTCGATCGCGGCGAGGGCTTGGTGCTGGTTCTCGACGACTCCGGCGATGTCGACCACGGGAATCGCGGCGCGAGCTTGGGTGAGTCGAGCGAGGTCACGATCGTGGTCGGCCTGGCGACCCTGGTGTTGCTCGACAGCGAGCGCGACCTGGTCGCGTTCGCGGATACGGGCAGCGACGCTTCGGCCCTGCTCGAGTTCGATCGTTGCTTGCTCGGCGGCGACCCGCAGCTGCTCCACCCGAGTTGCGAGCGGCTCGACGTTGTCGACGAGATGGAGCTCAAGCATCGCCCGCAGTTCTTCTGCGCTGGTTTGGTCAGCACCGGTTTGATCGGGACCGGATGGCTCGGTGCCGGTGGTGTTCGCCGAGTCGCCAAGTAGCTGTGTCACCTGGTCGGCGAGGTGCTCGATCCGACGGTCGAGTTCGGTCATGCGAGCGGCACCCGAGGCGACTGCCTGCGCCGCATCGGTGGTCAGCAAGCTTGTCGCTTCGCCGAACACGTCGGACGAGAACAGTGCCCGCAGCAGCTCACGGCGCTCGGTGCCCGATTCGCGCAGCAGCCGGCTGAACTCGCCCTGGGGGAGCAGCGCGACGCGTTCGAACTGAGGTCCGCTGAGCCCGACGAGTTCCTTGCAGCGAGCGTTGACGTCGCTCACCCGGTTCATGGCGACGGTGACAGCGTCGCCGTCGACCACGGCCAACGCGGCGCGCTGTTGGCGCTCGGTGCGGCCCGTGCCACGACGCTTTGCGGTCTCTTGCTTGGGGAAGCGTTCGATGCGCCAGTGCTGGCCATGCGCGATGAAGTCGAACTCGACGCGGCACTCGACGTCGGGGGCGGCGTGGTCGGACCGCAAGCGCCAGTAGCTCGAGCGTCGCCCGGGCAAGGAGCCGTACAACGCGAAGTAGAGCCCGTCGAAGATCGTGGTCTTGCCTGAGCCGTTCTTGCCCGCAACCGCGAACAGGCCCAGGTCCGCCAAGGCGGTGAAATCGACGACCTCGGTCCCTGCGTAGGGGCCAAACGCCGTCATCGACAGGCGCAGCGGTCTCATGAGTTCGTGATCACGAAGCCGTGCGGGCTCGGTGCAGGGCGTCGTGAACGAGGGCGATGTCGTCGTCGTCGACCGTGTCATCGACGGTGTGCAAGAACTCGATGGCGAGTTCGGCGCTCGAACGTTGACGAGCAGCCTGCGCCGTAAGCCGAGGCGTGTCCGAGATCGTGGTCGCCGAACGGCTGATCTCAACCATGTGCGGGAAGTGATCGCGCAGCCGGCGGTGTGCATCGGCAACCGGATGCGCATTGGTCAGCTCGACACGAACCCAGTCGTCGCGGTTGGGGTTGCCGCCGAGTAGCTCGTCGAGCGTGCCGCGGATCGTCGTGACAGTGCGTCCGACATCGACGGGGATTGGCTTGCAGCGGGCGTCGCCATCGTCGTCGAGTTCGATGAGCACGACTTCTTTTTGGGCGGTCTCGCCGAACGAGTACGCCAGCGGCGAACCCGAGTAGCGGATCCGCTCGTCACCGCCCACGATCTGGGCGCGATGCAAGTGGCCCAAGGCGACGTAGTCAAGATCGTGGAAGACGGCCGATGACACCATGCCTGCGTCGCCGACGGCGAGGCTTCGTTCCGAAGCGCTGGGCTCAGCGCCGGTGACGAAGGCATGGGCGATGGCGAGGGTGCGAACGCCGGGAGCGATGGCGTGGCGGGCTTGGTCGACCGCGGTCTGGAGCACGGACTCGTGGGTGGCTCGGCGAGGTGCTTCGCCATCGGTAACCGGTGCCACTGGAGCGAAGGCAGGGTCGAGGAAGGGGACCGCGATGATCGCCAGCGGCCCATCGTCGTAGTGGCGCAGATCGACCTGGGCGGCGTGCCCGTAGCCGCCGCGCAGCAACAGGCCGGGGGTCAGGAGTCCATCGACGCTGCCGATGCGTTCGGCGCTGTCGTGATTGCCAGCAATCGCCGCAACATCGGCGCCCGTGCCAAGCAAACGGCGAAGGGCTGAGTGGAAAAGCTCGACCGCGTCGGCGGGAGGTACCGACCGGTCATACAGATCACCGGCGATGACCACGAGGTCGATCGACTCGGTTCGCACAACATCGACCAACCAGTCGATGAACAGCGCCTGCTGGTCCAGCAGCCGGTGGTCGCCAAAGGAGCGCCCCAGGTGCCAGTCGCTTGTGTGCAGGATCCGCATGGAGACGACGGTAAAGCAGGGGTGTGACACTCTCGCGGACCCTGCAATCTCAACGTTCTGTGACCTCTCTCAGAGCGGGCGGATCAGGATTCCGCCCGGCAGCTTCGGCAAGAAGAATGTCGACTTCGGCGGCATCGTGCGGCCGAGGTCGGCCACGGCCATGACCTTGCCTGCTGCGGTCGGGTACGGCAGGAACCAGGCGTCGTAGACGTCGGGGTCGTGCGCGCTATCGGTCGAGTCGGCGATGACGTCGAGGCGACCATCACGCCGGGGATCGCTGATCCCGAGCAACGGAGCGAGGATCAGCGTCTGCAAAAGGTTCACGTCGAGGCGGTCGTGCGCGTCGCCTGAGATCTGGTCATCGGGAACGGTGAGGATGAAGCTTCGCCCGTCGATGCGAGCGCCGAACGTGCCGCAGGCTGGCGGACGCGGCAGCGCGTCGGGAACTTCGTCGAGTTGGAACGTGGACTGGAGTTCGGTGATGAGGGCGTCGCCATTGCGCGGCGCGTCGCGCACGCCGCGGGCGAAGGCCCACACGTCGAACTCGTCTTCGGCATAGAGACCAGCCGGAAACCATGCGTCGGTTCGCTGCTCGGTGCGAGCCAGTAGCCGCGCTGCTTCGAGTCGGTGGTGCCCGTCAGCGATGTACAGCTCCTCGGTCATCGTGGCGGCGAGGTCGGTGGCGGCGTCGCCCGTGACGGTCCAAAGCTGATGGCGTGTGCCGTCGATAGCTTCGAAGTCGATGTCGGCTGGTCTGGCTGAGTGGGCCCGCAGCGCAGCAGCAAAGTCGGCGTTGGGCCGGTGGGCGAGGACGACGGGATTGCCGAGCAGTCGGGTGACGACCATGTAGCCGACCATCTTCTGCTCGCTGTTCGCGATGGTCTTCTCGTGGGCCTTGATCTCGCCGCGGTCATAGGCCGCGACGGAGACGTCGCCGAGCACGCCGAGCGAGGTACGACCGGCCCGGGTCGCTGCGTGCACGACGAGCGTGTTCTCGATCGGGGTGAGTGCGCCTTCGTCGGCGGTTGCGCGGAGCCACTCAAGGGCGTCGTCGTTCGATGGCCCGGCACCTCGGCCGACCGAGTGCCGGAAGCTGAGCGGGTCGTCGGCGTTGGCGTCGCGCTTGGAAGGCTCGAGGAGCGCCTTGGGTGGCCCAACGACGCGAGCGCCATGAGACGACGTGGGAAGGTACCCGGTGAATGGGCGCAGCATCGAAGCCATCGGGCCATCCTCGCAACTCAAACCCACATCCCCACCCGTGGGCCGTACCTGATGCCAGGCAATTCCTACTTTGGTAGTCTTCTGGTATGACAGCCACGAAGCGTAAGATCTCGGTCTCGATCGATGAGGACATTGCCCGCGAGCTCGAGCGTTCAGGTGAGTCGCTTTCGATGCAGGTCAACGAAGCGCTTCGGTCTGCGGTCGAAATGCAACGACGACAGCGCAAACTTGGCGAGTTCCTCGACGAACTCGAAGCAGATACCGGGCCGGCTGACGAGGAGCTCGTCGCACGTTTCGACGAGTTGCTCGCATGACCAAGCTTGTGCTCGATGCAGAAGCAATGTCTGCGTTGAGTAACCGATCGGGGAACAAGTTCGAGATGGTGAAGGCAGCCTTGCGGTCGGCCCAACGAAGCGGCCGTGAGGTTGTCGTTCCTGCCGTCGTGCTTGCCGAGTTGTACCGAGGTTCGCAGTTGAGTAGCTCTGTGGACGCAACGATGGGCCGAGAGGGATCGATTCTGGTTCGAGATACCGATCGGAGTTTTGCGCGGTTGGTTGGCGGTGTACTTCTCGGCGCCGGTGCGGGCAGCGAGGACATGATTGACGCGCACTGCGTTGCGGCGGCTGCCGAGCATGGGCGAGGCGTTGTAGTCACCGGCGACGAAGCAGATCTCAACCGTCTCGCCGCAAACTACCGATCCGTCTCCATCGTCGGGATCTAGCGCTCGCCGGCGGGTTCCTAAGGCGCGTCGGTCGCTAGGTCAGGTGGCGCAGCCCGGCCGTGGTCGGACGGAAGCCGCACCGGTCGAAATAGAACGGCGAGAGTTCCTCGTCGAAGTCGACATGGAGCCACTCGCATCCGCCGTCGCTGCATTGCTGAGCTGCCAGATCGACCATTGTTTTTCCGATGCCCGAACCTTGGTGTGCTGGTTCGACGATGACATCTTGGAGCCACGCGTGCACTCCGCCATCGGTGATGACGTTGAGGAAGCCGAGCGACACTGCGATGTTGTGAACGAAGTGAGCGACACTGTCACACCGGGCGCGTAAGTTGACGGTGTGACTCGGGTCCTCGTCAGGCCATACGGGCGCGCGGCCAGCCAGGCGCTGGCCGATGCGATCGCGATGGCCAAGCAGGGTCGCGCGCTTGCGCCGGTGACGGTGGTCGTTCCGTCGAACTTTGCGGGCCTCGCCGCTCGGCGGCTGTTGGGCAGTGGCGCCGTTGTCGCCGCGGGCACGTCTGGCAGTGGCATCGCGAACGTCAATTTCCTCACGCCGTTTCGCCTGGCGCAGCTGCTGGCGGTCGGTCAGCTCCGTGGGCAGCGTCCGTTGACGAATCCCGTGCTCGCTGCGGCAGTCCGGCGCACGTTGGCCGAAGAGCCGCGCGAGTTCGCTCGTGTGCGTGACCACCACGCCACCGAACAAGCCCTGGCCGCCAGCGTCGGCGAGCTGTCGAACGTCAGCCAGCAGGGCCTCGATGCGATTGTGGACGCCGGCGGCTTTGCGGCATCGGTGGTCCAGGTGCACCGAGACGTTGTCTCGCGGCTGCGCAGCTTCCACGACGAAGCCGAGGTCGCCCGCGCCGCTACGCATCGCTCGGATCTCGCCGATGCGCTCGCATCGTTCGGTCCCGTCATTTGGTACCTGCCCGGGGCCACGACTGCGCCGCTCGCTGGCATGTTGCGAGCGATCTTCTCCCACGCCGAGTCGTTGGTCATCATCGGTGTAAACGGTGTCGACGAAGCTGACGCCGAGGTCAACCGCGCCCTGCGTATCGCCGGCGTCGCAGGCGCGATGAGCGACGGCATCGAACCGCCGCTGGCATCGCATGTCGTGTCGGTTTCCGACGCGGACGAAGAAGTGCGCTACGTCGTGCGCGAGATTGTCGGCTTGGTCGATTCGGGTGTGCCGCTCGACCGGATCGGCATCTTCCATCCGGTGCCAGACCCGTACGTGCGGTTGCTCGAGCAACATCTCGCCGCCGCTGATGTTGCCGCCAACGGGCCGTCGCGTCGTCGCCTTGCCGAGTCGATCGCGGGTCGCGTATTGCTCGCGGCGCTGGCGTTGCCGTCAGAGCGGTGGCGCCGAGATCGAGTTATGGCGCTACTTGCCGACGCCCCGATCCGACACGCCGATGGCTTCGGCCGCCCAACCGTCTGGGACGCCGTCTCGCGCGATGCCGGTGTCGTGATGGACCTCCGCGATTGGCGCACCAAGCTTGCGACCTACGACGAGCGCCTGGCCAAGCAGCGCGAGGACTCCCTCGAACGAGGCCACACGCGCCGCGCCGAGGTGCTCGATCGGGTGCGGGCCGACGGCACGCAGCTGGCCGACTTCATCGACGGACTCGCTACGGCAGTTGGCGCCGTTGCCGATGCGGACTCGTGGGAAGCGCGCGCGCTGGCCGCACGCGAGCTGCTCGTCACGCTGCTCGGCCCCGGCAATCGGCACGGTTCGTGGCCCGAAGCTGAACAAGCTGCCTTCGACCAGGTCGAAGGGGCACTCGATCGCCTCAGTGAACTCGACGAACTCGACCCCAAACCGTCGCTGGCCGTGTTCAGTCGAGCGCTCGTTGCCGAGCTGTCGATCGCCCGCGGGCGCTCGGGACGTTTCGGTCATGGCGTCGTCTACGGACCGCTGGCGTCCGCGGTTGGGCATGACCTCGACGCGGTCTTCATCCTGGGCTGTGCCGAGGGGATCTTGCCGGCGCCTCGCCGAGAAGACGCGCTGCTGTCCGATCAAGCCCGGCTCTTGACCGGCGGGGACCTCAGCCCGCGGCTCGGTCAGCTGCACGAACAACACCGCCTCTTCCTCGCCGCGCTCTCTGCGGCGCCAGAAGACAAGCGATGGCTGTTGTTTCCGCGCGGTGACCTGCGCAGCAGCCGGCGAGCGCGCCCGTCGCGCTGGCTCTTGCCCTCGGCCAGCGCCGCCGCGAATCAGACCTTGTTCGCCACTGATTTCGAGCACGACACACCGCACGGCGTGATCGAGGTCGAGTCGCACGCCGAAGCGCTGGCGACCGCTGAGCATCCCGCGTCGCTCGATGAGCGAGACCTGGCCGAGGTGCTCGAGTTCGTGCGAGCGAACGGTGACGCCGCAGATCATCCGGCTGCTGCGGCCGAGACCGCGGGGCTGCTCGCACAGGCGGCCCGAGCTGGAGGCGACTTCACTGCCTTTGACGGCAATCTCGGCGGACTCCCGATCCCCACCACCGACGACCGCCCCCAATCGGCATCGCGTCTCGAGACCTGGGCGACATGCGGCTTCCGCTACTTCCTTGCGTATGTGCTCGGCATCGGCGATCGCGATGACCCCGAACGCACGGTCGAGCTGTCCGCGCTCGATCGCGGTTCAGCGATGCACGAGATCCTCGAAACCTTCCTGCGCGAAATCGTGGCTCAAGGGCCGCCGTCGCCCGACGAACCGTGGACCGATGAGCAGCGCGCTCGCGCCCTACAAGTCGCGGCCGAGGTGTTCGACGACTACGAGCGTCGCGGCCGCACCGGACGGCCGGTCATGTGGGACACCCAGAAGAGCGATCTGCTGGCGTCAATCGACGAGTTCCTGCAGGCGGACGACGACCATCGTGCGTCGCTTGCGGCGACCCCGGCGCACTTCGAACAAGGCTTCGGGCTTGACGGTGAACCGCCCGTGGCGATCGAGATCGCCGATGGCCGTCTGCTTCGCTTCCGAGGCTTCATCGATCGCATCGACTCGGCCGGCCCCGGGCGCATGGTCGTTAGCGACTACAAGACGGGCAGCGGTTCGCAGTACAAGGGCCTGGCCAAAGAGGCCGACCCGACCAAGGCCGGAACCCTGCTGCAGCTCGGGCTCTATGCCGAAGCTGCGCATCAACTGCTGGGCGCCGACTCGGTCGAGACCAGCTACTGGATGGTCAACCCTCGGGCGAACTATCAGCGCATGGGGTACGAGTGGACGCCCGAGCACCGGGCCCGCCTGGTCGACGTCGTGTCGACGATCGTCGACGGCATCGAGTCAGGCGTGTTCGCGGCTGCCCCGGGGGACTGGGACAACTTCCGCCGCACCTACAAAGAGTGCGCGTTCTGCGAGTTCGATCCGATCTGTCCACGAGACCGCGCCGAGCATGCGGCCGACAAGCTGACCGCACCCGAGCTTTCGGTGCGCGTCGCACTCACGGCGAAGCCCGACGACCCGGAAGCCGGGGGCGCGTGACATGACGCTCGCCGCTGTTCCCGAAGTAGACGTGACCGCAGCCGTCCGTGCCGACAAGGCCGTCCGCAAACTGGTCGGCGAGACCGGCCTGGGCGAGACCTTGTTCGTCGAAGCTGGTGCCGGCACCGGCAAGACCACCTTGTTGGTGAGCCGCATCGTCAACCTGGTGCTGACCGAGGGCGTGTCGCTGCGGTCGGTCGCGGCGATCACGTTCACCGAGGCTGCGGCCGCCGAACTGCAATCCCGGGTGCGGGCGCGGTTCGAACAAGAACAAGCCACCGCTGTCGAAACAGGCGACTTCGACCGGGCTGCCCTGTGCGGCGCGGCGATCGACGAGGCCGACCTCGCCGCGATCACGACCTTGCACGGCTTCGCCAACCGGATCCTGGGCGAGTACTCAGTGTCGGCCGGGCTGCCGCCACGGGTGCGCGTGCTCGACGAGGTCTCGTCGCAGCTGGCGCACGAGGACCGGTGGCAGCGCTTTGTCGACCGTCTGTACGACGAGGCTGAGTTGCAGCAACTGCTCGTCACGGCCGCGTCGCTCGACATTGCGCTGGAGCCTCGCTATCCCCGGCACTCGACGCTGCGCGACGTCGCCGTCGAGTTCAACCAGAACTGGGACCGCCTCGAACCACTCCTCGGGATCGGCCGCAACGAGCTCCCGCCGATGGATTTCAGCGAGTTCGACCGGTCGGTCCAAGCGCTCGAGGCATGGATCCCGCAGTGCAAGGATCCAGGCGACAAGCTGCTCGCGCATCTGCACCGGATCGTCCCCGAGATGCAAGCCATCGTCGAGGTCGACGACCCGCATCGGAAGCTCCGCCTGCTCGCGAACCGCCGGCGCCAATCGAACGGTGGTTGGGGCCGAGGTGCCGGCGGCAAGAAGCTCGGCTGGCCGATCGACCCCAAGGAGATCAAGGACGACATCACCGCCGTCAACGAAGCGATCCTCGAAACGCTCGACCCGATCACCGATCAGGTGCTCGTCCAGCTCTGCTCGCTGATTGCCGACGAGACGGTCCAAGCAGCGACCGCTCGCCGCAACGATGGTGGCCTCGAGTTCCACGACCTGCTCGTGCTCGCCCGCAACCTGCTGCGCACGAATCCCGAGGCTCGGGCTTCGCTCCATGAGCGCTACACCCACTTGCTGCTCGACGAGTTCCAGGACACCGATCCAATCCAGATCGAGCTGGCCGTCCTGATCGCGACCGATGCCGAACAGGTCGAGCACGAGTCCTGGTACGACCTCCCGGTTGCGCCAGGGCGCCTGTTCTTCGTGGGCGATCCAAAGCAGTCGATCTACCGCTTCCGCCGCGCCGACATCGGGCTCTTCCTGCGGGCCCGCGATCGCTTCGCTGGCGAAGGTGGGGCGCATCAGCTGACGCGGAACTTCCGCACCGTCGACCCGATCGTCCGGTGGGTGAACGCGATGTTCGGCCATGTCATGCCCGAGGAGATCCCCGACGCGCAGCCTCGCTACCAGCCGCTGTCCGCCGACCGCGATCCCAAAGACATCGATGTCCATCGGCCGATCTTGCTGGGCGGTCCGCACGAGAATCCCAAGATCACGTCGGCCGAGTTGCGGGCGGTCGAGGCCGACGATGTCGTTCGGTCGATCCAGGCCGTGCTCGACAGCCCGAAGCAGTTCCAGGTTCAGTACCGTGACCAGCGAGGGACCCGCCGCTGGCGGAATCCGCAGCTCGGCGACATCACGATCCTGCTGCCGACACGTACGTCGCTTCCGTTTCTCAAGTCGGCGCTCGACGAGGCCTCGATCACCTACCGGATCTCGACCGGCACGCTCGTGTACGACACCCAAGAGGTCGTCGACGCCCTGGCTGCAATCCGAGCCATCGACGACCCGACCGATGCGATCAGCCTGGTCGCAGCGCTGCGGTCACCGCTCTATGCCTGCAGCGACGTCGACCTATTCAAGTGGAAACAAGCCGGCGGACGCTGGGATCATCGCCAACCCGTTCCCGAGGGCGTCGACCCCGAACATCGCGTGGCCGTCGCGTTCGCTCACCTTCAGTCGCTGTGGGCTGAGCGCTGGTTCCTCAGCCCGTCGCAGCTGTTGGAGCGCCTCTTGCGAGAGCGCCGAGCCGCCATGCTGGCGTTCGGATCGGGCCGACCGGTCGACGTATGGCGCCGTTTGCGCTTCCTCGTCGAGCAGGCGCGTTCGTTCGAAGAGACCGGCCCCGGTGGTCTGCGGGCGTTCACCGATTGGGCTGCGTTGCAGTCCGGGTCGATGGCCCGTGTGCACGAACCGCTGCTTCCCGAAACCGACGAGGCGGCGGTGTCGGTGCAGACGATCCACGGTTCCAAAGGCCTCGAGTTCCCGATCACGATCCTGTCTGGCATGACCACGCAGCTGCAGCCGGCGCGCAGCGGCGTGAGCGTTTTGTGGGACGACGTTGGCCCGCCCGAGATTCGCATGCGCAAAGGGCTGCAGACGATGCGTCACGAGCCTCGTGCCGACGTCGAGTCCGAAATGGACCAGCACGAACGCATGCGCCTGGCCTACGTGGCGGCCACCCGCGCTCGTGATCACTTGATCGTGTCGTGTCATCACAAGGCATCGCAGACCGACAACACGTTCGGCGGCCGGTTCTGGCAAGTGTTCGAAGAGCAGGCGTTCGCACATCTGGTCCAGCGTCCCGATCTCGACGAACTGATCGACGACACGCCCGAAGAAGCGCCTCGCCCGGCTCAGCTCGGGTTCGCACTCGATGATCGCAACCGCTGGATCGAGCGCCGCAACGAGTTGCTGCATGCGTTCCGCGAGACCCGGGTCCTGTCGGCAACAGGTGTGGCCCGTCATGCCCAAGGCCTGGTCGAGGAACCGGGCGATGCACTCAGCGAACAAGACGACGATGGCGCCGACATCCCCGACGACGGTGTCGTCGAGCGGCGACGAGGTCGCATCGGAACCGCCATCGGTTCTGCAGTGCACGCCGTCCTCGAACACGCCGATCTGTCCGATCCCGATGCGGCGTCGATCGATGCGCTCGTCGCGGAGCAGTCGCAGGCGAATTCGATTTCGCAGCACTCGTTCGTCGTCGGCCAGCTGGTACAAGCGGCGTTGTCGAGTCCGGCGGTGGCCCTCGCAGCCGCGCATCCGCATCACAAAGAGCTGTTCGTCGCGGCGCCACTCAACGACCGCATGATCGAGGGCTATGTCGATCTGCTCGTCGAAGGTCCAGACGGTCTGGTCGTCATCGACTACAAGACCGACTCGATCCGGTCCGAAGAAGACATCGACGCCAAGCTCGACGCGTACGAACTCCAAGCGGCGGCGTATGCGGTCGCGCTCGAGCAGGCGACGGGGGAGCGGGTCGTCGACTGTCGATTCGTGTTCCTGCGCACTGCGGGCGCGATCGAGCGCAGCGTGCGCGACCTTCCCGATGCGATGGCCCGAGTCCGTTCGACGGTGGCCGCGCTCGCACAGGCCTAGCTATGGCTGCGATTGCTGGCGTGCTCGGCGCCGTCGGCGTGGTGCTGCTTCTGATCTGGTTCGTGCGATCGGATCGAGGAAGCGTCGGCCGCGATTGGCAACAGGTCGAGCGAGACACTGCGGCCTGGCTTCGCAACGTCGGGTGTCGTCAGGTGGCGATGACCACAGCCGGCGCCGATGGCGGCGTCGATGTGCTGACGAGCGAATGGGCCGTGCAGGTCAAGCACACCGAGCGGCGGGTCGGGCGCCCGGCGGTGCAACAGATCGTGGGAGCCGCACTCCATGTCGAGCGCCGACCGGCTGTCGTGTCGACCTCGGGGTTCACGAGTCCGGCTGTCGAGTACGCGGTTGAGCACGATGTCGCGCTGATTCGCCTCGACGACGATGGCCGTGGCCGGCCGGTCACGTCGGCTGCTCGCGAGATTGGTGGCGAGCCACGGCGAGGTCTCGTGGGAGCGGTCGCAGCCGTGTTCAGGTGGCTGCTGTTGCCGCTGAGGCGTCGTTCTCGCTGATCAGCTTCCACAAGAACCAGACGGCGAACCCGCCGCGGGCGACCCACAAGATCGTGCGGAGCCAGTTGGTACTGATGAGCTGCTCGACGCGATCCGCGTCGTAGGCCTCGGTCTGCAAGCGACCATGCAGCGGCGCATACCAAGCTGCGGTTGCGACCCAGCCGATCGCCAAGAGCGCACCCGAGATGAATGCGGGGGTTCGGCCGATCGGATCGATCGGGTCGAGCCAGATCCAGGCGGCGAAGATGATCTCGAGTGGAGCGAGCAGCGCTAGCGCCATGATCATGCGGGTGGCGTGGTCGGCCGCATACGTCGAGAAGTCCGCCGGATCGACACTGCGGAACTGCGGGTAGATCACGAACTGCACAGCCAGCATGAGGCCGCACATCGCCAAGGTGAAGGCGCCATGACCAAGTACTGCGGCTCGCATCGTCTCAGTCTGGTCTGCTCACCGCGGCGACGCGCCGCTGAGCGGCGATCTAGCGGCGGGTGCGAGTGTGGCTGTCGTCGAGGAGGTCGGTGACGAGCGCTGCGATCGCCGAGCGTTCCGCCTTGCGGAGTGCGACGTGGGCGAACAGGTCCTGGCCTCGCAACGCATCGATCACCGAGACCACACCGTCGTGGCTGCCGACGTGCAGGTTGTCGCGCTGGGCGATGTCGTGGGTCAGCACGACCCGGCTGTTCTCGCCGAGACGGGACAGTGCAGTGAGCAGCACGCCACGTTCGAGGTTCTGGGCTTCGTCGATGATCACAAACGCATCGTTGAGACTGCGTCCACGGATGTGCGTGAGCGGCAGGATCTCGAGCAGGTCGTGGGCCTCAATGTGGCGCCGCACCTCGGGGGAACAGATCGCACCCAGCGCGTCGTAGACGGCCGCGGCCCACGGGGCCATCTTCTCGGCCTCGTCTCCGGGGAGGTAGCCCAGGTCTTGGCCGCCGACGGCGAAGAGTGGGCGGAAGACGAGCACCTTCTCCTGGGCGCGCCGCTCGACGACAGATTCGAGCGCGGCGGCGAGGGCCAGCACGCTCTTGCCGGTGCCGGCAGGTCCGCCGAGGCTGACGATGCCGATCGAAGAATCAGCGAGCAGGTCGAGGGCGATGCGCTGTTCGGCATTGCGCCCGCGGAGCCCAAACAGCGACATGGTGCTGAGCGGTCGGATCAAGCGGTCGCCGTGCATGCGACCGATTGCGGACTGTTGCCCAGCGCTGAGGCGGAACGCAGTGTGCACGGGCGCGTCGTGGGCTTCTTCGAGCTTGAGTTCGCCGTCGGCATAGAGCGTGTCGATGTCCGCGGGTAGGACCTCGAGGTCGATGACGCCGGTCCAGCCCGGGTCGCTCGCAAACTCAGTGCGGTACTCGTCGGCTTCAAGACCGAGCACGGATGCCCGCAAGCGCATGGGAAGGTCACGGGTGACGAGCACGGCGTGTTCGCCCTCATCGGCCAGGTTCTTGGCGACGCTCAGAATGCGTTCGTCGTTGCTGCCATCGCGGAATGCCTCGGGCATTGCGTCGAGGTGCACATGGTTGAGCTCGACGCGGATCGTGCCGCCGACGTCGTTGATGACCGCGGCCGCATCGATGCGACCGTTCGCCACCCGGATCTGTTCGAGCGATCGAAGCGCTTGGCGGGCCGCCCACCCAAGCTCTGGATGGTGACGTTTCGCCTCGAGTTCGGTGAGGACCACGAGTGGAATCACCACTCGGTTCTCCTCGAACTGAAAGAGCGCGGACGGGTCGCTCAGCAGCACCGACGTGTCGAGCACGTAGGTGACAACTGCCTGCGGATCAGTGTTCTCGCCGATGAGCCGAATGTATGCGGCGCTCACCCGCCGCGCCGGGATTTGCTGTGAACGCGGGTTGAACTTGATGAGCGTTTGCGATGTGGGGCCAGCTGCTCTTGTGGTGCTAGCCGGCCGTCGGGTCCAGATCGCTCAGCAGCCCTGCCGTAGGGGTTTCAAAGGTGACGAGGCACTCAATGAGCCGGGCGCCGGCGTCCCATTGGGCGTCGCTGGGTGAGAAGAAGGTAAGCGACTCGATCGGCGGTGCAAGCGCCGGGCCGGTGCGCTGCACCGCCAAGATTTCGAGGCATCGCCGTTCGGCGGTCTCGAAGTCGAAGATCACCTCGTCAGGTGACGCACGATAATCTGCGAACTCGTGGTGGTCATGCGGGGCGCTGCAATCGACGAAGTCCCAAATGTCGCCGGGCCGTTCCGTGTAGCAAGTTTGCTGAAGTTCGGTCGTCCAATGGATGGCGTGTTCGGGGACGTCGATGAAGAGTTCCTCGGCTGGGTAGAACATCACGGTCGGTTCACCCTGGGCGCCGAACGTTGAAAGTCCTTCGACAGCGAGGCTGATTCCCGAAGCAGGAAGCTCAATGGTCTCGACTCGCACCCGAACATCGGCCTCAGCGTCGGCCAGCTGAAGCTCGGTGAAGAGGCCAAGAGCAGCGAGGCCGTCGAGCGGCACCTCGACCACAATGCCGAGGGGTTGATCGACCGCGTTGTCCATGTGTCGGGCCACGAGGAGCGGAAGGCTCAGCACCCGGTCGCGGAGCTGCTCGATGGTCGGAATCTCGCTCCAACCCTCGCGCCCTGCAAGATCGACCGGTTGGCTCGCGGTATAGATCCAGAGGTCGTTCTGCGCGTCAGCTTGAACCGCCGCAGCACCGAGTAGTGCAGCCTGGGTCTCGGCCGAGGCGAGGAGGAATGTCTGTTCCTCGATGATCCGGAGTTCGTGCGGGACATCGGTCCAAGACGCCTTCCCATCGACGAAGGTCCCAGCGCCGTGCAACGTGGTGTCGCCGAGTTCGGGGTCGCTCATCGCCCAACCCGCCCATCCGAACGAGTCGGCGTCAACGAATCCGAGCAGACGCTCCGAGGCGATCTCGCCGGGAGACGGAGTTGGGGTCGGCAGGGGAGTTGGGGTCGGCAGGGGAGTTGGTGTTGGGGGCGGTGTTGGAGTTGCAGGAGGCGTTGCCGTCGCCGTCGGGTCGAGCGCCACGGTCGGTGTAGCCGCTGCTTCGACGACGGCGTTGTCGCCCGTTGGTGCAGCAGAACGATCGTCCGACTCAGCGGAACAGCTCGCGGCGAGGAAGATGCCGAGGAGCGCAGCGACGAGCGGTCCTCGAACCGGGCCGAATGTCATGCGCTGAACAATAGTGGGGCGCGAGGTCTGCTTGGGGACTCAGATAGCGGTGGGGAGAGTGAAGGTGCCATCGCTACTGGGTACGAAGTCGAGCACACGAGTGACGGCATCGATCGGCAGCGGGCCGTACAGGTGTGGGAACTCCATGCCGCTCTCGTAGCAGTCCTCGAAGATGACCTCGTCGTCGAGCCGCTCCGGGTCGATGACCAGCAACACCAGATCCGTGCGGCCGGCAAATCGTTCGTTCGCTGGAATCAGGACTTGGGCAGGCGTGGAGAGGTGGATGAACCCTTCGGCCTCGAGCGAGGGGTCGGTGTAGGCCTCGTCTGAGGTCTGAGCCGCGTCCCAACGGTCGCGGGGCGCAATGTGCAGCAAGGGGCCGTCCATGCGCTGAGCGTGCCACGAAAGCAAGAAAATTGGGCCTTGAGACACAAGAACCATCATCTTTTTGTCAGTAGGGGGTGCAATTTTTCGCTGCTTGTCGCAAAACGTCGCTATTTTCGACACATGGACGCACTCTTGTTGGGCCGTCGCATCCGGCACTACCGCAAAGACGCAGGACTCACCCTCGATGATCTGAGCGCAAAGGTCGATCGGCCGACGTCATACCTCTCCCAGCTCGAGAACGGTCACGTCGAAGCCCGCGTAGGTCTGCTCGGGGAGCTCGCCGAGTCGCTTGCATGCACGACCGCCGACCTCTTGATCGACGAAGCACCGACTCGTCGAGACGAGCTTGAGATCGAAGTCATCCGTGCCCAGCACGATCCTCGCTATATCGAGCTCGGGTTGCCTGAATTCAAACCGACGGCCAAGACCAGTGACTCGGCGCTCGAACACATCTCGTCGCTCTGGCGCGCGCTGTGCGGCGCGGAGCAGACCGCCGGCGAGCGTGACGGCGACCACGATCGACGGGCCAACGTCGAGCTCCGTGCCGAGATGCGGGCCCGCAACAACTACTACGGCGAGATCGAGCAGCTCGCCGGCAAGATGCTCAACGATTCGGGCTATCCCGGTCGCGGGCCGGTGAGCGAGCGCATGCTGCTGGCCATGGCCGAGAGCTGTGGCTTCACAATCGATCGTGTCCGCGACCTTCCGCACAGTGCCCGCTCGGTTGCCGACCAACGCAACCGGGTGATCTACATCCCTCAGCGCGACGATCTGACGACTCGCAACGCCCGCTCAGTTGTGCTCCAGACGCTCGGCCACTTCGTGCTCGGCCACCGCGACACCGACAACTTCTTGGACTACGTGCGCCAGCGGGTCGAGTCGAACTACTTCGCCGCCGCGATCCTGGCTCCCGAAGCTGCCGCCGTCGAGCACCTTCGCGAGGCCAAGGACGCCAAGGACATCTCGGTCGAGGACATGAAGGAGCTCTTCTACATCTCCTACGAGATGGCCGGCCACCGCCTGACGAACCTGTTGACCGAGCATCTCGACATCACCGTGCACTTCATGCGCAGCGACAACGAGGGCGTTGTCTGGAAGGCGTACGAGAACGACGACGTGCCGCTTCCGATCGATCCGTTTGGCGGCGTCGAGGGTCAGCGACTGTGTCGTGAGTGGGGCACCCGCCAGGCCTTCACCAGCGAAGACGCCTACGCACTGCACTACCAGTACACCGACACTGCCGACGGCGAGTTCTGGTGTGTCACCTATGTCGAGACGGACCGAATGATCCCGCACGCGATCACCGTCGGAACCGATGCTCGCCAGGCTCGCTACTTCCGAGGCAGCGACACGAATCGTCGGACGGTGTCGAGCTGCCCCGATCCGATGTGTTGCCGTGAGCCACACCCGTCGCAGCGCCAGCGCTGGTCGACGGTCGCATGGCCATCAGCTCGCGACCGCAGCCACATCTTGTCGGGCCTGCCGACGGCGAGGGAGCCATTCAGCCGCTTCCCCGGCGTCGACCTCGTCGAGGTCTACAGCTTCCTCGACCGCCGCAGCGAATAACGCCCTAGCTAGGGCGAGGAACGACAACTGCCGCCGGCGTTGACACAGGGGAGCGTGTCGTCGCCGGCGGCAGCCGTTCTGGTTGCCACCGTGCGCATGCTTGGGGGCGGGACGCACGTACGGCGTTCCGCAGGGGGAGCGGAGCCGCACGTCGTTAGGTGTCAGCCGTAGCTTTGTTCCATGCCGTAGCCAGCCGAGCCGTGCTCACTGACGTCGAGGCCAGCGATCTCTTCCTCGGCAGGGACTCGGAGCAGGTCGAAGCTCTTGAGGATCTTGAACAAGATCCCGGTGGTGATCAAGACCCAAGCGGCGACGATGACGACGCCGATTGCCTGGGTGATGAGCTGCTCGATGCCGCCGCCGTAGAACAGGCCAGCGTCCTCGCGTCCGAGGAATGCATCGTCGTACTTCGAGAACAAGCCGATTGCGAGCGTTCCCCAGACACCGACGACGCCGTGCACCGACACAGCGCCGACCGGATCGTCGATGCGAATCCGGTCGATGAACAGCACACTGAACACAACGATCACACCGCCGATAGCGCCGGTGACAACCGCCCCGAACGGCGTCATCGCGGCGGTACCGGCGGTGATCGAGACGAGACCGGCGAGGATGCCATTCGCCGTCATCGCCACGTCATAGAAACCTGTCTTGATCCACATCGTCACGCAGGCGGCGACACCACCAGCGGCGGCGGCGAGCAGGGTGGTTACGGCAGCTCGAACGACCACATTGTCCGCCGCGAGCTCGGAGCCGGGGTTGAAGCCGAACCAACCAAACCACAGGATGAACACACCGATCACGGTGAACGCAATGTTGTGCCCAGGGATCGCTCGTGGTTTGCCGTCCGCGTCGTACTTTCCGATGCGAGGACCGAGGAAGTAGGCGCCCATGAGCGCAGCCCAGCCGCCGGCCGAGTGGACGATCGTTGAGCCAGCGAAGTCGCTGAATGCGGCATCGCCGATGCCGATGTCGTTGAGGATGCCGCCGCCCCAGAACGAGTGGACGACCATCGGGTAGATGAACGCACACATCGCTGCGGCGAAGATCAGGTAGCCGGTGATTTTGGTGCGTCCGGCCATGGCGCCCGAGGCGATCGTGACGGCGGTCGCAGCGAACACGACTTGGAAGAAGAAGGGCGTGTAGCCGGTGTAGAGCCCGTCGAATGAGCCGTCACCGAAGCCGCTGAGGAAGAACGCATCGGTGCCCATGAGCTTGGCGTCACTACCGAAGGCGATGCCGTAGCCGCAGGCCCAGAACGCCAATGCACCCACACACATGTCGGCCATGTTCTTGGCCATGATGTTGGCCACGTTCTTGGATCGGGTGAGTCCTGCTTCGACCAAGCCGAAGCCAGCCTGCATCAAGAACACCATCGTGCCGGCGATGAACACCCAGATGTTGTCGAGTACGGCCTGGACCGCCGCCGCCTCGCTGACGTCTTGGGCGAATGCTGGCGTAGCTGGCAGCAACCCGAATGCGGCGGCGCCGAGCGCCGTCACAAAGAACTTCCGTTTCATGATTCCTCCTGGGCCACGTGCAGGTGGCCCCCCTTGCATCCTGAAACCGCAATGCTGCGGCTTCTTGCGGCAATGTATGGAGGAGGTGTTTCTGTCCTGTTCTGGCAGTGTGAACGGCGCGTCGCGCCTCTGTTTCGCGAGTGTTTCCCGAGACGCCAGCGCTTGAGTCGAGCGGTTCAGCCGGAGCGGGTGGCGACGAAGCGGGCGACCTCGACCAGCTCGGCGCGTGGCGCAGCGCTGAGCTCACCACGGTCGAGGGCCCCGATGGCATCGTCGAGGTGGCGATCCGCGAGCGCTTCAACATCGCCTCGGACGCCGGCACGATCCAGCTGACTGGTCAGTTCGGCGATCTCGGCGTCGCTCAACTCGCTGGTGAACGCAAGCTGCACCGCACGGCCGATGTCGCCGCCGCGATCGAACGCGAGCGCGATCGGCATCGACTTTTTCTGCTCTCGAAGATCGTTGCCGACGGGCTTGCCAGTCTTGGTGGGGTTGCCCCAGATGCCAAGCACGTCGTCGACGGCCTGGAATGCGACACCCATCGCTGCGCCGTAGTGCTCCAGCGCGTCGACCGTGTCGGGGTCGCCGCCGCCAAGAACGGCACCGATCGCGACGGACTGGGCGAGCAGTGCGCCGGTCTTATTCGCTTCCATTGCGAGGCATTGGTCGAGCGTGGCGGTGTCGGCCCGATCGAGGGCGACGTCTTGGGCTTGGCCGGCGATCATCGCTGAGGTCGCTCGGCCGAGCCGATCGGTCGCCGCCATGGTGCGCTCGGTGACCGCATCGCTGAGCAGCACCTGAAAGGCGAGCGCATGCAATGCGTCGCCGACGATGATGGCGTCGCCGACACCAAAGACGTCCCACACGGTCGCCCGATGTCGCCGCACCCGGTCGTTGTCCATGATGTCGTCGTGGATCAGTGAGAAGTTGTGAATTAGCTCGACGGCGACGGCGCCAGGAACGGCATCTTCGGCAGAACCGCCGACCGCTTCGGCTCCGAGCACGGCCAATGCGCCGCGCATGCCTTTGCCGGCATCGGCCGTTGTGGGCGTGCCGTCGGCTTCGCACCAGCCCAAGTGATAGGACGCGGGAAGACGCAAATTCTGGTCGAGCGTGTCGACGGCAAGCCGCAGGGCCGGGTCGATCAGCTGCTTGACACGATCAAGAACCGGCGGAGCCACAGGTTCACGTTATTGGTGATCGACGGTTTCCCGCTGGTCGAGTGCCTTGAAATCACCTCGTTCGGAATACAAAGGCGTCAAAGTGCGTCATACTGACTCGCCGGTTATACCTGAACCGGCTCCGGTCGGACCGGCCGGTGAAGAGAGAGAAAGGGTCGACACATGGGTGTGTTCGATTTCGTACGCAACGCCGGCGCAAAGATCGGTATCGGCAAGAGCACCGAGGAACGCGAAAAGGAAGCATCCGATGCTGCGGTCCAGCGGGGCCTCGAGGCGCAGAAGAAGATGGCCGCCGAGGCCATGGCTCGTCGCAAGGAGCAGCGGGCTTCCGAAGACGACGCCGCCAAGAAGCGCCGCGCCGACTTCCAGGCCAAGAAGCAGGAGCGCGTTCGTGCTGCCGCCAAGCGCCGCTTCGAAGAGTACAAGAAGTCAAACGAGCTCGAGAAGTACATCGCCGACCTCGGTCTGAGTGAAGACGCTGACATCGACATCCGTTTCGATGACGGCATCGCCTACATCGAGGGCTTCGTCCCCGATCAAGAAACCCGCGAGAAGATCATCCTTGCCGTTGGTAACGCCGAAGGTGTCGGCCGCGTCAACGAAGAGATCGAAGTCCACGCCCAAGAGCCAGAGGCTGTCATGCACACCGTCGTCTCCGGCGACACGCTGTGGGGCATCGCCCAGTCTGTCTACGGCGACGGCAACCGTTACCCCGAGATCTTCGCGGCGAACCAGCCAATGCTGACCGACCCCGACCTCATCTTCCCCGGCCAGGTGCTGCGCTGCCCCCAGTAGCTGGGCCCCAGTAGCAACGCAGCGTGCAGTGATGCACACACCCGCAGCATGTCTCGTGCTGCGGGACAATCTGCCCAAGAACTGAAGTCCGCACCCTGGCGATTCGCCGGGGTGCGTTCTCCGTTTTGGTGAGTTGGGCTTTTGGTTGCTCGGCGCTGTCTCAGTCGGCGCGGTGTCAGCTCGGCGTGCGCAGAATCTCGGCCCCGGCGTTTGCGGTGACGGGCCAGAACTGCACGGGTGCGACCGCAGGCTGTTCGGCTGGCGGCTCGTAGGCGTCGAGCATTGCGGCGACAAATGAGTCGGTCGCGTCGGCCTGGACGAGGGCGACCGCCCCGCCGGCGAAGCCGCCTCCGGTCATACGGGCGCCGAGACAGCCGGGCATGGTCTGCGCGAGCGCGGAGATCGCATCGAGGGCGGGGCTGGTGACGTGGTAGTCGTCGCGCAAGCTTGCGTGGCTCTGCGACATCAGCTCGCCGAGTGCGACGGCATCGCCGGCCCGCATCGCCTCGGCGGCATCGAGTGTGCGCTGGTTCTCACCGACGACGTGGCGTGCCCGCATGAGCAGCTGGTCATCGTCGAGGCGATCGAGGTCAGCCGTGGTCGCGTCTCGCAGTGCTGCCACACCGAGGACCTCGGCGGCGCGTTCGCAGTCGGCTCGCCGAGCGGCATATTCGCTGTCGACAAGCTCGCGACGCGTGCCGGTGTCCATGATCACGATCTCGATGCCATCAGGAAGTGGCACGGGGGTGACCTCGACGGAACGGCAGTCGATCAGGCTGGCGCTGTTGGTGCGGCCAGACACCGAGGCGAGCTGGTCGAGGTTGCCGCTCGGGAAGCCGAGGACCTCGTTCTCGACGCGTTGCCCGAGCAGCGCCAGCTCGATCGGGTCGATCGTCGAAGCGGCGGCGCCGAGTGCGGCCAGTCCCGATGCCATGGTGAGTGCCGCCGACGAGGACAGGCTCGCGCCGGCGGGGATGTCGCTGGCGAGGCAGCCTTGCCATCCGCCCACGGCGTGGCCAGCTTCTGCGAGCAGGTGGGCGATGCCATGGACGTAGGCGGCCCACCCGGCAGCGGGGTCGGGCGTCGTGCTGAGGTCGATGGTCGTTGGCTCGAAGCCTTCGCTCTGTGCCGAGATGGACTGATCGCTCGTCGGGGCTGCGGCGATGACGATGTCGAATGGCAGCGCCATCGGAAGTGCGAAGCCGTCGTTGTAGTCGGTGTGCTCGCCGATGATGTTGACTCGGCCGGGAGCTCTCGTGAGGAGCGTTGGCTCGGACCCGAAGCGTTCGATGTAGGCAGCGGTTGCCCGTTCGAGGGCGGTTGCAGTCATGTTGCGACCTCCTTGGAGATGGCCGTTGCTGAGTCGGGTTGCGCCGAGGTCTGCTGGACCCACACAAGAATCCCGAGTGCAACCACGGTGATGGTCATGCCCAGGATCTGGGTGGCATTGAGCGCCTCGTCAAGAAAGGCCCACGCGAGCGCCGAGCTCACGACGGGCACGAAGAGCGTAAACGTGGAGCCGAGCCAGAGGGGGATGCGCACGATCGCCCAGTTCATCAGGTTGTGGCCGAGGATGCCGGCGCCGAGCGCCATGCCCAGGATCCACAGGAAGTTCTCGAGCGATGGCCAGGCGAGGGACTGGCCGAACAGCAGTGCCAGTGGCGCATTCATGGCGGCAACGACGATCGCAGCCGAGATGGTGAAGTCCGTCGGACTCACCACTGCGTTGACGCGCTTGGCGACCACGAAGTACGAAGACCAACACAAGAGAGCGCCGACAGCGGCGAGGTCGCCCCAGATGTTCTGTTCACCCGAGTTGCTTCCGCTGAGCACAATCACGAACACGCCGGCGAGCGCGACCAGGCCGAGCACCAGGTCTCGGCGTTGCACACGTTCGCCCAGGAATCGCACGCCGTAGGCGGTCAGCAGCAGTGGTTGGAGCGAGCCGATGATGGTGGCGTTGACGACGGTGGTGAGCTTGATCGCGGTGAAGAAGAGTGCGACGTCGGCGCCGAGCAGTAGTCCACCGAAGATCGACTGACGGAACGCGTCCCAGGTCAGTGCCTGTCCTCGGACGGCTCGGACGCTTCCGATGATCACTGAATAGAAGGCGAAGCGGTACGCGACGATGGCCAACGCGCCCATCGAGATCCACTTTGCGACGACGCCGGAGCCGCCCCAAGCGGTGACGGCTATGGCCGCAGCGATGAAGCCTGAGCTCGATCCGGTCGGGCCCGCAGGCGTAGTGGTTGCAGCGCCTGCTGGGGTGGACGTCACTCAGGCAGGCTATGAGCCCCGTTAGCCCGTACGATGCTGGTGTTGCTTGTTCACGAACAACGCGACGAATGCGTAACGCCCAGCGTGTTGCACGTGTCTAACCACGTGCGCCTTGGGACAGGCGCTACCACGTTTGTGGCTACTGAACTCTCTTGAAATGGGACACCCTGTGTCGACTGCACAAGAAGCGCTCGAACTCGTATCGAGCGTTGAATCCACGATCGAAGAATTGATGACGCAGCATCGCGAGCGTCGCGATCACTGGTACTTCCAAGACTTCATCCCATGGGAACAGGGCCGGAACTACCTCGAAGAGCCGTGGGATCCGTCCCAGGCCACGCTTCGTCCCGAGGTGTGTGATGCGCTCGTCGTCAACCTGCTGACCGAAGACAACCTGCCGTACTACTACTCGTTGTTCCAGCCGTTCTTCGGCCAGGACCACCCGCTGACGGCATGGTCTCGACTCTGGACCGCCGAAGAAGGCCAGCACGCCATTGCGATGCGTGCCTACCTGTTGACGTCGCGAAACTGTGATCCGGTTGCGCTTGAGGACCAGCGCATGTCGACCGTCGAGACCGGCTGGTTCGGCAACTTCGACAACATCGCCCAGATGTTCTGTTACACATCGGCCCAAGAGTTGGCGACCCGCATCAGCCACCGCAACGCCGGCGTCAAGTCCGACGACGAGACCGCCCACGCGCTGATGAGCAAGGTGGCTCGCGACGAGAACCACCACTTCATCTTCTACCGCGGCGTCGCCCAGGCCATGTTCGACCAGAACGCCGACCTGATGGTCCCCGCGCTCAACCAGGTGCTCAAGAACTTCGCCATGCCGGGCACGGGCATTCCGAACTTCCAACGTCGTGCGCTCAAGATGGCCAAGCTCGGTATCTACAACTTGCGCATCCACGCCGAGAACATCGTCGATCCGCTCATCAAGTTCTGGAAGATCGGCGAGCTGACCGACCTCTCACCCGAGGCTGCGGCTGCCCAAGAAGAGATCATGGGCATGGTGCCCGAGATGATCGAGCGGGCCGAGAAGTTCGAGCGTCGCATTGAGCGCAGCGCCAAGCGAGCTACCGCCAGCGTCT
>CAZEMU010000031.1:0-4238 GCA_964513315.1 uncultured Acidimicrobiaceae bacterium
TCGATGCGACTGCGGCAAGACCCGAAGACAGCCGTTGTCCTCGTCCGCGTCGTCAAGGGCAACCCATGCGCCGACCAGCGAACGGTCGCGCGTCGGGATGTAGCGCTCGTCTTGGTGCCACGCCTGTCCGGGGAGTCCTGGCGGCTTGGCAAACAGCATCGTTTGCATGCACTTGACCCGGCCATCCCAGAACGGCAAGTGCGCACCGGTGATCTTCTCGAGCACGCTCGCGATGCCGGGATGCACGACCATGTCGGCGACGATCTCGCTCACCCAGTGCGGGAAGTGCACGGCCAGCACCGACTCGACAACCGGTGGGTCGGCCGGATTGGCGACCGGGTAGTCGCCGTGTGCGAACCGGGGAAGCTCGTTGCGCACCGCATCGAGTTCCTCGTCGGACACGAGACCCTCGACAATGACCCAGCCTTCGCTTACGTAGTGTTCGGCGAGCTGGGGATCATCGACGCGCATGCGCCGATCGTAGGTCTCAACCGGTGGGGCAGGCCACCTCGGAGACTTGGGCGACGCACCGAGCGATGAGCATTGCGTCGATGATGTCGAGCATCAGGTTGCGGTCGATGTCGCCCATGGGGGCGTTGAGATCCGAGGCCGCATTGCCGAGCGGGCAAGAGCTGCTCTCGCCGCGAACGTTCGCGACGTACTGGGCAATCATGAGTGCGTCGATGATGTCGACGAGGCCATCGCAGTTCACATCGCCGGTCGGGATTCGGCTCGGTCCTTCTCCGGCAAGCAGCGCATCGACGAGCGGTTGGACCCAGGCCGAGGCGACCGGGTCGTAGACGCCGTACCCGGCGCCGAATTCCCAGTAGCTCATCGACATGTTTCGATCGCGGGCCGCTTGGCGGACCGCGGCGGTCCATTCGACTCGCTCGTCCAGGTCGGCCAGTCCGCCTGCGGAGTACACGCCGAACTCGCCGACGTGGAGCGGGCGCCCCTGCTCGGTCGCCCAGCGAGCGGCGTCATCAAAGCTGCTCGTGACGACTTGGGCGCCGGTCTCGACCATGCGGTCGCATTGACCGTCGCTGAAGCAGAGTTCGGCGGATCGAACGGTGATCTCGCTGGCATTCGGCGCAGCATTCATAAAGACGATGCGGTCGGTGTCATTCCGGCACGCCGTGAGGTCGATCACGTCGACGTTGGCCACATCGTCGATCATCAACGTCGCCACGTCGATGTCATCAAGTCCGTCGACTGGCTCGATGCGCCCACACCGGACGATGAGTTCCTGATCGGCAGCACCAACAATGTCGATGCGCAGCGTGTCGGCATCGAGGCTCGCGCTCGGGTGGGCGAACTGCAGACCAGCCCATTGGCGATCGAACTGAACGGTCATCGCATCGAGACCCGGGGACAACGTCGTGTCCCACGACCAGTTCTGCCAGCCGGCGCCAAGATCAAGCAGGTCGGCTTCCCACGCAGCCGGGGCTGGAGGAATCGGGTCGGTCCATTCGGCGCCTTGGTGGGTGAACGGGAACGGGTCGTAGAAGTGCACGCTGACGATCAGGTTCGGATCGGCGGGTAGCGCCAAGTCGTCCAGCGCACCGATGCCGTTGTAGGCACCAGGACCGACGAGCACAGGGCGAGTCGGGTTCGTGGCTCGGACGACCGCGATCGCATCGGCGAGCAGATCGTTGAGCAGCTGCGGTTCAGCATCGAACGCGCCGTTCGGTTCGTTCAGCAACTCGAAGAGCACGAGCGGCCCTGCATCGGCGTAGCGAGTTGCGATCTGGCCCCAGATGGCGAGGTAGCGATCGCGGTGCGCGGCCGGGTCCTCATGGAGCTCGTCGTAGTGGTGCAGGTCGACGATCACGTAGAGCCCGTTCGCTTCGGCCTGGTCGATGACCCAGTCGACGCGTTCCCACAGGCTCGACGCGTTCGGTACCGTCGGGTCGGCCTCGGGAATCGTGTAGGGCGGGGCCACATCGGCGTAGGCCGAGAACTTGATCGGTACCCGCACATGGGCGAACCCGGCATCGGCGATGAGCTCGAAATAGTCGGCTTGCAGCGTCAGACCCCAGTCGCCCTCTCGAGGTGCCTCGAGCGCATTGCCCAGGTTGACGCCGACGCCGAGTGCGTCGTTGACCGCATCGATATCGACGGAGGTCTGCTGCGCACTGGCGGAGACGGGGAACGCCGCTGCGAGCAGAAGCAACGCGAGCAGCCGAACGGCAAAGAGGGGCACGGCGACCACGCTAGAGACTTGCCGACGTCTCTAGCGGGCGCGGACCGGGCGAAACCTGTCACGCCCGACGCAAGAACCGGCCACACTGTGGCCATGGAAACCACCCGCACGCCCGAAGCCATCTTCGAAGACTTCATCAACGGTCGACTTGGCAAAGGCGAGTGGACACACGAGGCCCACCTGATCACTGCGCACCAAGCGCTCCAGACCAGGTCTGCGGTGGAGACGCTCGACTTCTTGCGCGAGGCGATCCAGACGCACAACTGCGGCATCGGCATCGAGAACTCGGCCACGTCGGGCTACCACGAGACGCTGACCCGCTTCTACGTCACCGCTGTCTCCGAGGCCATGGCAGCCGGAGCGACCGAGCTCAATGCGGTGCTCGAAGCGCCATCGTGCGGACGCGAAGCGCCACTCGCCTATTGGACGCGCGACGTGCTGTTCAGCTCCGAAGCTCGTCTCGGTTGGGTCGAGCCCGACGTTGCCGAAACACCGTGGCCGATCGTCGCTACATGAACGGGCGAGGGTCCGTCTCAGCCCGGTAGAGGATTTCGTCGCGGACGGCACGAGCCTCGGCCAAGGGCAGAAGCGGCACCACCATCTGCACCCGCGATGCCGTCCGCACCTTGACGTCGGCCAGCCCGTGGCGGCGGTGGAAGATGCCCTGATCGATCACGACGTTCTGTGCCTTGCGGACCGGCATGTCTCGCCGGACCTCGCCGATGACGCCGTTGCGAATCCGCAGCGTCTCGGGCCCGAGGCTCCACTGCCAGCTGCGGCAGCGCATGCGGGCGAGCACCCACATGAGTGGCACCCAGAGTACGGCCAACAGCGACACCCAACCGACGAGGAACCACAGTCCGACTACCGCGGCGACAGCGGGCAGCGCTCCTCCCCAGAGCGTCCACCGGCGCACGGCAAGCGGCGAGATTCCTCGGGACGTGTGATGCCCTGGCTCATCGTGTCGGTCCTTGCCGAGGACCACGTCGGTGACGCGCTCGAGCTCGTCAGGCCTGGTGCCCGGAAGCTGCAGCGAAGCCGGCGCCACATTGCCGACCTGAATCACGGCTCCCCCACCGGCGACGGGCAGCACGAGCTCGCGAAGGCCGAGCACCCGCTCGAGGGGATTCGTCCGCACGGCGACGAGTTGCACACGTTCGCGAGACGCGGTCACCTCGGTGCGGCTCACCAGGCCGCTCAAGCGACGCAGTCCTGCGCCGTCGATGAACAGCCGAAGGTCGAAGAGCCGCAGCACGACGAACGTGATGGAGACGAGCGCCGACAGGAGCAAGACGAGCACGGTCGCGAACACCACGCCGAGCACCGATCCACTGATGCCCTCGACGACCTCGCCAGCCTGATCGGAGAAGCGGGACAGGAACTCTTCGGCCTCGACGCCGAGCGCCGCCGCAAGCGGAATCGGGGCCAGCAACACCAGCGGGTTTCGGGTAACGGCCACGACCAGAATGTCTTGGAGCGAACGCCGAAGAACGGGATCAGCTTCGGGTGGAAGCGGAGGCTGACCGGTGTCCCCAGACGGGGCGACCGCCTCGGCTGTTTCGCCCGATGTTGTGGTCGCCGTCGACAGTCGGCGGATCTGTTCGGCGACGGCTGGGCGCACGGCCGTGAGCTGCACCTCAGCGCCGAGGGAACCGGCGGTCTGCACATTGACCTCGACGAGGTTCACCATGCGGTGGAGCAGGTTCTGGCGTGTGGAGACGGCTTGGATCCGGTCGAGCGGGACCGAGGTTCGGTTGCGGCCGAACACGCCGCTGAGCGTCATGAGTTGGTCGCCCTCGTCGCTCGGTTCGAGCTGATAGGTGAACCGCCACCAGCGAGCAACGCCGATGATCATCAGCCCGGCCGAGGCGGCCAGGCCGACGAGTTGGAAGTTCCGCGAACCGACGACGGCGGTGAAGATGCCGATGTTGAGGAAGCCGATCTGGCGGATCACGGCCCAGGCGAGGAACACCGGGCCGAACGGTGACACTCGCCGCGGCTCGCGCAACGCGTCGCGGTCCGCAGCGATCGGATC
>CAZEMU010000031.1:4338-10949 GCA_964513315.1 uncultured Acidimicrobiaceae bacterium
TCGAAGGCGCCTCGTTCCAGCGTCACGTGCTGCACCCGAGTGAACGGCACCGAGATCGTGCTTCGGCCAATGAGCCCGCGCCTGGCCGAAACGTCGTGCTCTCGCAGTTGGACGCCTCGGTAGTCGTAGGCGAGGCCTTCGAGTATCCAGGCGATCCCGAACAGCACCAGGGCGCCCGCCACGGCAAGTGCCCAGACCCATATCGGCGGTCCCGTGAGGACCATGGCGACGATGCCGCCGACAAGCAGCAGCCCGATGAGGATTCCCCAGATCACCCGCTGCTGGGTCAGATAGCGCGGCTCCAGTCGCTCGAACGGTGCCGCATCAACCGCAGGAAGCGACCCGACCGGCACCACCTGATTCCGCCACGACATGGGGTTCTCGCCGCCGCCCACACTCATCAGGCAAGCACCTCGGTGAGGGCGGTCAGCAGCCGATCGATATCGGCCTGATCGGTGTAGTGCACCCACGACACCCGCACGACGCCGTGCGTGAGATCGACGTCGACGCCTTCGAGGAGGCGTCCGGCATAGAAGTCCCCATTGCCGCACATGACGCCGCGGGACACCAGCTCGCTCGCAACTTCGGCCGAGGTCTTCGCCCGCGGCACGAACGCGATGGTTGGGCATCGGTGCAGCTTCGGCGACACGCTCTCGGCGGGTCCGATGAGCCGCACGCCTCCGTGGTTCGCGAGGAAGTCGAGCACCGGCGCCGCCAACTCGTGCTCGTGCTCTTGCCAAAGCGCCGACGTCGCCGCGGCGGCTTCTCGCAGCGTCGTCGCGCCGGTGCCGTGGTGGGCCGCAGTGGCTTCGACATAGTCGAGGACCGCGCCCGCCGCAGCTTCTTGTGCGTGGTCGGGACCGGCTGGCGTCAATCGCTTTGCGGCCTTGTCGGCATTGAAGACATGCCCCTGGTTCGGCAGCTCGTCGAGGATCCCGTTGCGGGTGACGAGCAGACCCTGGTGCACCGAATAGACCTTGTAGAGGCTGAAGAGATAGAGATCGGCTCCGAGGGCGGCGACGTCCGGCAGACCGTGCGGCGCGAACGACACGCCGTCAACGATCGTGCGGGCACCGACGGCCCGAGCCGCAGCGGTCAGCTCGGCCACCGGGTTCTCTTGGCCAACGATGTTCGAGCAGTGCGGGAGGCTCACGACTCGGGTCTTGTCGCTGAGCAACTCGCCGAAGCGTTCGGGATCAAGCAGGCCAGTCGCGGGATCAACCCGCCACTCCTTCAGGGTCGCGCCCGTCGCTTCGGCCATGCGGCGGACCGCGCCGGTGTTCGCCTCGTGATCCTGGTTCGTGACGATGACCTCGTCGCCAGGGCCGAGGAGCTGACCGAACGCCTTGGCGATCACATAGGTGTTCATCGAGGTCGACGGGCCGAACTGGACCTCGTCGGTGGCGACGCCGAGCGCCTGGGCCCAGCGGGATCGGCTCGCATCCATCTGCTCGCCCGCGGTCGCCGACGGCGCATACGACGCGTATGGCTGGACCTTGGTGTGGGTGTAGTAGCGGTGCAGCGAGTCGATCGTCTGCCGACAGGCGAATGACCCGCCCGCGTTCTCGAAGAAGGACTGCCCGTCGTACTCCGGCAGCGAGAACGCCGGGAAGTTCGAGCGGACGAATTCGAGATCGAGCGAAGCCACGTGCTGAGCCTAGAAACTGCCGCGGCTAGAACGTGATCGGCAGGTCTTCGAGGCCGAGCACGAAGTTGCCGCTGCGTTCGGGACGCGGACCGCCAGGCTCGGCGAGCGCAACATTGGGCCAGCGGTCGAGCACTTCCTCGAACAGCACCTGCAGCTCGAGTCGCGCCAGCTGCGCGCCGAGGCAGAAGTGACGCCCGTTCGCGCCGAACGCAACATGGTCCTTGGCATCGGTTCGGGTGATGTCGAACGAGTACGGGTCGGCGAAGACGGCCGGGTCACGGTTCGCTGCCTGGTAGAGCAGCAACAGCCGATCGCCAGCCAGGACCTGCTGACCGTTCAGCTCAACGTCGCAAGTGGCAGTGCGATTCATGTTGCGCACCGGCGTGACCCACCGCAGCATCTCTTCGATCGCGTTCGGCAGCAGCGATCGGTCCGCCTGCAGCATCGCGAGCTGCTCGGGATGGAGCAAGAGCGCCTCGAGTCCACCCGACATGACGTGGCGAGTGGTCTCGTCGCCGCCGACCAGGATCAGCATGGTCTCGTAGATGAGATCGTCGGTCGAGAGCGCATCGCCCTCGGCATGGATCAACAGGCTGATGAGGTCCTCGGCATCGGGATCGGTGCGCGTACCCAGGTGGCCGACGATGTACTCGATCCATTCGAAGACTGCGGCGACGACCTCGTCGCGAATGTCTTCGCCACCCGTCGCGAACAGATCGGACCAGTGCAGCAACTTGTCTTCGTCGGCGGACGGCAAGCCCATCAGCTTGGCGATCATCTGGAGCGGGATCGACTTGGCGACGTCGTTGACGAAGTCGCAGGAACCTTGTTCCTCGACCGCGTCCATCAGGCCGCGGATCGTCTCGCGGAGGAAGTCCTCGTGGGCTCGCACGCGGCGAGGCGTGAACCCAGAACTGACCAGACGGCGCCGACGAGTGTGCTCCGGCGGATCCATGTTGATCATCGACGGGACCGAGCTGTTCGGTCGACTGCCCAGCACCGAGCAGTAGGTCTCCCACTGGACTTCAATGTGGCTGACGTCGGCGTGGGACGTGACTGCCCAGATGCCTTCGACGTCGTCCCAGTACAACGGGGCGTTCTCGTGCATCCAGCGGAAGTGGTCGAACGGGTCCGCGTTGAACGCCGTGCTGAGCACTTCGATGCCGTCGCGGACCGGGTGTTCGGGTGTGCGATGCACGATCGTCGAACGGTCAAACCGGAACGGCGTGTTCTCTCCCTGTTCACGAGCGAGGCGGGCCGCCTCGGCGGGAGTCGGGATTCTCTCGGTCGTAGGGTCGCTCACCTCACTAGCGTGGCACAGTGACTCGTTGGCGCCACCCTGAACGCGTCTTTATCGGCATGGGCATGGCCCACGATGCCGCGACCTGGGCGTTCTACTTGGCGGCCATCGTGTGGTGGACGATCGACCTGGGCTACGGCCCGCTCCAGCTCGTGCTGCTCGGCACCACGCTCGAGATCACGATGCTCGTTTCCGAGGTGCCAACCGGCGTCGTCGCCGACCGGTTCAGCCGCAAGTGGTCGACCGTGTTGTCGTTCGCCATCATGACCGCGGCGATGTTCTTGCATGTCGCCACGACGGAGTATTGGGTGCTGCTGATCTCCCAGGCTCTGTTCGGACTCGGCTGGACGTTCCGATCGGGCGCCGACGTCGCCTGGCTCACCGACGAGGCCGCCTGGCTCGCCGAGGGAACCGATACCGCCGACGTCGACCAGTCACCGATCCTGCTCCGCCGCCATCGGCTCGGCATGGTTGCGGGACTGGCCGCGCTCCTTCCGACCACGCTGCTCGGCGGTGGCAATCTGCGGCTTGTCATTGCGATCTGTGCAGGTGTGCTCGGCCTCACGACGATCTGGCTTGCCGCGGCGATGACCGATCACTTCCGTGCCGGATTCGACGAGGACGAACATCCGCAGTCCATGCGCGAGATCTTGACCGAAGGCATTGCGACGACTCGCCGGGTACCGACGCTTCGTGTCCTCGTGAGCGTCATGGTGCTGATGGGCATTGGCGCCGAGGCATTAGACCGGCTCGGCTTCAAACAGTTCCTCGACGAGGGCGACTTCGGTGACGACTCGATCTTCTGGACGGGTCTGCTGTTCATGACCCTCGGCGCCCTCGGCGTCGCCGTTGTCTGGATCACCGAACAAGCCCTCGAACAAGGCGTCAAGCTCGTCATGTTGGCCACGATTCTGCTCGCCGTCTCGGCCGGCGGTGCCGTCATCGCTGCCATCGCACCGGCGATCGGTATCGCGATCGGGCTCGCGCTTCAGGACCCCTGCCGCGAAGCACTCGACCCCGTGTCCGTGGCCTGGACGAACCGCGAGGCGCCCGGGTCGGCGCGGGCCACGGTTCATTCGCTCGTCAACCAAGCCCACGGCCTTGGCGAGGTCGCGGGTGGTCTGACGCTGGGCGCGATAGCGGAACTCACCGGCATCCGGTGGGTCATCTTCCTTGCGGGCGCCCTCTGGGGCTTCGCTGCTCTACTCGCCCGCCGCGGCATCCGCCACGACGAGCACTAGCCGCCAGTTGCGCTTCTCCGACACCTGCAACCATTCAGTTGATGAGGTGCAGGCTGTTGTCGCTACGTGAGCATGGCGATGCCGCCGTCGACCGGGACCGTCGCTCCATTGATGTAGGCACCGGCGCGGCTCGACAACCAGATGACGGTGCCGGCGACATCTTCGGGTGAACCGATACGACCGCGAGGGTTGGCGTCTTCGATGACCTTGCGCATGTTCTCGTCTTCGAGGCGGTACGCCATCATCTTCGACATGAACGGGCCGGGGGCGATGCAGTTCACGGTGATGTGGCGGTCGGTCATGAACTTGGCCATGTGACGAGCGAGCATATGCACGCCGGCCTTGCTGGCTGAGTACGAGAAGTTGTCGCCGACTGGGACCTTGAGGCCATCGATCGAGCCGGTCATGATGATCCGGCCCGGATCGTCGGGCGTCGCTGCCGCCGTGAGGGGCTCAAGCAGCGCCTGGCTCAGCATGTACGGCGCTTTGACGTTGATGTCGAGGACCTTGTCGAAGCCGAGTTCGGGGAACTCGCCGAGTGGCGCACCCCACGCCGCACCCGCGTTGTTCACCAAGATGTGGAGCTTGTCCTCGTGCTCGTTGAAGTACTCGACGAACGAGGCAATACCTTCGGCGGTCGCCATGTCCGCTGGGACCGAAATGCACTCGCCTTGGCCGGGATGACCCAACGCGTTGAGGCGTGCTGCGGTCGCGTCGCACGCCTCGGCCTTGCGAGCGGTGATGTAGGTCTTGACGCCGTTGGTCACCAGACCTTCGGCGATCATCTCACCGATGCCACGTGACCCACCGGTCACAATCGCCACCTTGCCGGACACGTCGAATAGATGCTTCAGATCCATGGCCCGGACCGTAACCGTTAGGTGGTCGCCGGAGTGCAGCCGAGTACGTTCGATCTGAACCCGATGGCCAACCGCCGACGCACAGGAAGCCTGGAACCATGACCGAAGCCACCGTTGACAGCAACTCGACACTCATCGCTCTTCGCTTCGACCATTCACTCAAGGCCCAAGAGTGCTTGCTCGCCATGCTGCGAATCGCCGAGGACGAGACGATCCGGATCGAGGACGCTGCCATCGTCGACAAGGACGACAACGGCCGTATTCGACTTCGCCAAAGCAAGGACATCAACCCCGGCCAGGGCGCGACCGCTGGCACCTTCTACGGATCGCTGCTCGGCCTGATCGGTGGCCCGGTCGGCATGCTCGCCGGAGGCGCGCTCGGCGCAGCAGCTGGTGGCTTGTGGGGCAAGCTCCGCGACATCGGCGTCAACGACGACCACATGCGCGACATGGGCGATCGCATCAACCCCGGCGAGAACCTGCTGTTCCTGCTGCTCGAACGCATCAACCAAGATGCGTTCGTTCGCGAGATGCGCCGCTTCGACGCCACGCTTTTCGAGTCCACCGCACCCGACGCACTCGATGCTCGGGTCGAAGAAGCCCTCGCCGCCAAGATCTGATCTGTCGCGCTAGTTGATGCGGTACACGAAGTACCGACCGTCGCTGTCTTCGGTGTAGGGCAACGACTCGAACTCGACCAGTAGGTCGGCGGCCGGCGAGGCCGCAAAGGCGGCGCTGACGTCGGCGTAGTCCGTCGTGTCGTAGTAGCCGGGACGCACGGTCGTGATCAGGACGCCGCCGGGCTTCACGAGCTTGGCTACTTGGTGGATAGCGATCGGCGGAATGTGTCCGATCGTGAAGACACCGCCGACGACCACGAGCTCGGCGTGGGCAACCCACTCGGCCACAGGTGGCGTGGTCAGGTCGACGCCACTGTCGAGGCGGCGGTACAAGGGCGACCCATCGGGTCTGGTCCGGCGTTCGGCGAGCGCGACCATCTCGGATGACAGATCGACGCCGTCGATGCAGCTGTAGCCGGCCGAGGCCAGCGCGATCGCGACGCGTCCGGTTCCGCACCCAGCATCGAGCACGGTGATCGCTGGATCGCGAAGCGCGGGAATCTGCTCCGCCGCAGCATCGAGCGCGATCAGCACCGAACCGGGCAGCCCGTACTGTTCGTCGGTCTCGCCGACATCGCGGTCGTAGGTCGTCGCCCAGTCGTTGTAGTAGTCGGCGAGCTTGCTCGGGTCGCCGCCCAGACCCATCGACTGGCCGAGCGGACGCTTCGTCTGCTCGTTCAGTCCTGCGATCGACTGCTCTTCCATAGCGGCCCCCAAGCCCGTATCGCTGTGGCGGCGAGACTACCTGGCGACCGGAACGACCTCGGTACGGAACTCGCGCCAGCGGATCTCGGCCACGATGACGAGGACGCCGACACCGACGCCCATCCCGATCAAGGTCGGACGCAGACCGACCGCATCGGCCAGCAGACCAAGCGGATACGACACGAGGCCGAACAGGCTGAAGCCGAAGCTCATGATCGACTGGATGCGGCCGTGATA
>CAZEMU010000031.1:11049-15210 GCA_964513315.1 uncultured Acidimicrobiaceae bacterium
TGGGCGAACCCCTCAGGACCGCGCCCGAAGAAGTCCTCGGACACGCTCGGCAAGAACGCAACGTACGGGAAGCCAACCATCGTGACCAGGACCGCGAGCGTGACGACGAGGCGGACCGCTGGCACCGACCGCACGTAGCTGATGCCATCGGCGAGTTCGGCGAGTGGAGCCCGCTGGACTCGCCCTGGCTTCGGTTCGCCCGCAGCGAGGAACAAGAAGCAGCCAGCGGCAACGAAGCTGAGAATCGCGCCCAGCAAATAGATGCCTGCATAGCCGAGCCACGACACGCCGATAAACACCGCGCCGAGTGCTGGACCGATGACCCGGTTGCTGTTCATCGAGATCTGGGCGAGGGCGACGGCGTTGGGAATGAGCTTCGGGCCGACGATGTCGACGGTGAACGCCATGCGCGCCGGGACGAGCAGGGCGAACCCAGCCGCTTGTGCGCCCGAGGCAACGATCAGCATCCAGAACGCGGTGATGTCGAGGATCTCGGTCACGGCGAGGCCGCCCGAGGTGACGCCAATGAGCAGCGTCGACACGATCATCACGCGGCGCTTCGCCAATCGATCAGCGAGCACACCACCGATCGGCGTCATGATGATCGACACGGCACCAAACGCCAGCGTCACCAGGCCAAGGGCTGCGTTGTCGCCACCAAGGTCTTTGGCTAACGCGCCGCGGGCGATCATCCCAGAGAAAATCGCCAGGTAGTAGAAGAACGTGCCGAGCCAGATGATGCGAAACGCAGGCACCGCGAACGACGCGAACGTGCTGGCCCGAGCGGCCGGCGCTACGTCGGAATCGACAGGCCCGTCAGACCCGTCGCTTCCTTTGTCGTCGTCGACGATGGCCACGACGATCGACCCTACGCGTCTCCGTGAACGGCACCACGATCGACAATCTGTCGGTTAGGTCACACCGGTACCCGGCCCGGACCGACGAGGTCGCCGACCTCTTCGCGTCAACGGTGGGCCGCAAGCGGGGCTACGAGGCGATCGTCAACACGCCGTCGGCGTCGAGCGACCCGGACCGGCCGATGGCCTCTTCGGTCATCATCGATTTGGCTGCGGCCACATCGGTGACGCGCCCCCAGGTGCGAGCACCTTCAGAGGTCCGGGCGGCGCAAAGTCCGAACTGAGGACCGTCACCGTCGTGCATGACGGTGTAGGCCTCGATGGTGACATCGCCGGTGTGGTCGGCAGCCACGGGGGTCTGTGGAACCCGATCGACGGCGTCCTGCACGTCAGCCCACTGCCAACCCGCAGCTGCCGGTTCGGTCGAGTACAGACCGACCGCATGCTTGGTGAGATAGCCACCGTTCGCGCTCACGAGGCCGAGGCTCCCGGGATCGTTGCGGAGGGCGCCAACGGTCGCAGCGATCGAGTGGGTCACGTAGTTGTTGAGTGGCCCACCGGCAAAGGTCAAGCCGCCGGTCTGAGTCAGCTGACGATCGAAACCGAGACCCAGCGATTCGGCACCGACCTGCACGGCCGACGGGAAGCACGAGTAGATGTCGATGTGGGCGACGTCGTCGGGGCCAACGCCCGCCATCGAGAACAGCGCCTTGCCGCATTCGGTGATCGCGGGCGACGAGTGCAAGTCGCGGCGGTTCGAGACCGAGTAGGTGTCGTGTGCGTCAGTGCCGGCATGGGGAAACACCCAGCGGTCTCGGGACACGCCCGCGGCTTCTGCAGCTTCGACCGAACACAGAATCACACCAGCGGCCTGATCCAAGTCCCAGTTCGAGTTCATGGCCTTGGTGTACGGGAAGCCGACCATGCGGTTGCCCGGCGACGGGTTCCGGATCTCGTCGGCCGTCATGGGCGTACGCGACCAGGCGAAGTCGTTCGCGACGGCTTGCTGGTTGAACGTCTCCCACAGCGCAGCGACCCGGTCACGGTGCTCGTCGATCGTTTCGCCTCTGGCGTGACGGATCGCTGACTCGAACAGCGGATAGAAGTTGATCGGCATCTCCATGCCGCGGGCCTTCTCGAACTCGGTCGACATGTCGACGTCGGCACCGAATCGATCGTCGGGAGTGGCATCTGGTTGCTTGGTGTACGGGGCCTGAATGCCCGCCCGGCGCTGGCGACGGCGACTCCAAATCGTCTCGGCCCCGCAGAACGCAGCCGCCGAAATCTCACCCGCGGCGATCCGGCTCGCGAAGTGGTTGAGGTACGACTGCGGCGTGTTGCCGCCATTCGACGAGACCGACGTCCGAGCCGAGTTCGCACCAATGCGGTCGGCGATCAGCCGTGCAGGGTCGGTGTACTTCCATGCGCCTTGGACGACGCCGATCGCATCGAGCGAGGACAGCAGGCCGGGCTCCCCGGCGTCGGCTGCTGCGTCACGAACGACCTGTTCCATGAGCGCAACCGCTTCGACTGCGTCGGCCGGATCATCCGGACGCTGCATCGCTTGGGCGACACCGACAATGACAGGGGTACGAGGATCGATCGACATGCCCGCGACCGTAGTCAGCGGCGCTGCGCTCTCATCAGTTGCAGGTGCTCAGTCCGAGCGGATGGTCAGACCGAGCAGGCGGGGTCAGCAGAAGTCGTTCGGTACGCCGACCACGCATTGCGTGACGACGAGCGCATCGATGATGTCGACGATCGAATCACCGTTGATGTCAGCCTCGGCCAGATTGAGCTGCGTCGCCGAGTTGTTGAGCGGACAGCTTCCGGCATCGCTACGAACCTGCACCACATACTGCGCAATGACCAGTCCGTCGATCACATCTCGAACATCGTCACAGTTAACGTCGCCTGAGGGCCGACCCTCGAAGGCGCAGTCGACAAGTGGGATCGGCCGGCCACCAGGATTCGGAGCGATCGTCGAGGCGGTCTTCAGGCGAGCCTCGATCGCAAGCGCATTACCGACGCCCGATTGTCGAGCGAGAGCGGCGCACGCTGCGACGGTGGGCGCCGCTGCGCTCGTGCCCTCGAAGAACCAGGTGTCGTCGCCGAGCCGAGTGGTTTCGACCGACGTACCAGGCGCAACCAGATCGGTGACCGTGCTGATATTGCTGAACTCAGCGACTTCACCGAAGTCAGGTCGCGTGTCGATATCGACACTCGCGGCGACCGAGATCACGTTGGTCAGACACGCCGGAGCGCCCATCGTCGCAAGCCCATCATTTCCGCTCGACGCGATCGGCACGACGCCACGGTCTCGAAGCACTTGGATCGCATCGAACAGCGCCTGGTACGTGCTGTCACACGACCCGGTGAAGTTGGCTGCGTAGCCCAAGCTCATGTTGACGACATCGACATCAGGGCGGTCAGTGGCGATGTACTCAAGCGAACGGATCAGGTCGCTTAGATAGCCACCACTCGAGTCGCTGAAGATCTTGTAGACCTCGACGTCTGCGTTGGGGGCCACGCCCATTGGTGCGAGGTTGCCGGCGCTCGCAATGACGCCGACGACAGCGGTGCCGTGGCTGATCGTCTGGTCAGGCGCGGAGCCCGGGCCGAACCGTTCGGTCAGGTTCCCGGGGCAGAAGCCCTGTTCGAGCACGACGTCTTCGATGAAGCACGCTTCGAAGCTGATGGCATCGACAAGGTCGGGGTGGTCGGCCTGCACGCCACCGTCGATGACCGCAATGGTCGTTCCTTCGCCCAGCAGTCCGTTGGCGTGACTCTCTGAGGCGCGAGTGATCTCGATCGACTCGTCGATGTGGAGTTCGGCTTGTTCTGAGCCCAGGCCGATAGCTCGGACCCCATCGAGGGCAGCGATGCGTTCGAGCGCTTCGACCGAATCAACCGTGACGGTGACGGCGTCGATGACCTCGAACGGCCGTCCGACCGACACCCCAGCGCTCTGATCTGGTTCGGCACCAGCATCATCAACCGCGTGCAGTCGGGCTGCCTGAACGGCGGCTTCAACCGCGCTTGCGACGCCACCCGGATGCCCGATGCCGCTGACGATGAGCTGCACTGGCTCGCCCGCAGCAACCGCTTCGAGGACATGCGACGGTACGTCGACCGCAGTTTGGGCACTGGCAGCCGAGGAACGATCGGGTATGGCGAACACGACCGCAAGCACAGCAAGGACCACGACCGGCCCGCGGAGTCGACGCCAAGCGACGGTGAGAATTCGCACCCGGTCACCGTAGCGACCCGTGCACGGCCTGCGCTCAGCCCTCGATGCCGACCG
>CAZEMU010000031.1:15310-25832 GCA_964513315.1 uncultured Acidimicrobiaceae bacterium
GACCGCGGTCTCGATCGGCATCCTCCAGCTCGGTATCGCAATCTCGCTGGCCGCGCTGGTGTTCTCTGAATCGCTCGCTCCAGGCGCAGGGCGAGCCGCCGTCGGCTTCGTGCTCGGCACCGGAATCGTGAGCGCGGTCGTGGGCCTGACCACCCGCATGCCTGTGGCCGTCGCAGGCTCACAGGACACCGCCGCAATCGTGATGGCGGCCGTCGCTGCATCGCTCGCCGCAGGCACGACCGCCGAGGGGGCGCTTCCGACTGTCTTCGTGATGGTGGCCCTGTGTGCGCTGCTGACTGGGTTGGCGTTCTGGTTCCTTGGGGCAAAGAGCAAGACCAGCTTCGTCCGGTACCTGCCATGGCCGGTGATCACCGGGTTCACTGCGGGCACTGGCTGGCTGCTGTTGCGCGGCGGCGTCGAAGTCATGCACGGCGCCGCGATCGAGTTCACCGACTTGCCCGGCTTGTTCGTCTGGGACGAAGCCAAGCTCATCCTCCCCGGGCTCGCGTTCGCGTTCTTCCTGGTTGCCCTGCTGCGAAGCCGCATCACCAACGTCGTCATCAGCGCACTGTTTCTCTTGGCGATCGGCGCGTTCCACCTCGTCGGGCGATCGGTCAGCTCGATCGAACAGCTCGAAGCCGACGGCTGGCTGTTCGGACCGTTCCCGACCGATGCCTCGTGGAAGCCGCTGTCACCTTCCGACGTCGCCGACGCCGATTGGGGCGCGCTGCTCGGGCACACGCTGCCGATCGTGGCGGTCGTCGCTGTCGCCGGCGGCGTGCTCTCCATGCTCGGCATCTCGCTGTTGGTCGACTGGGCCAAGACCACGATGCCACTGCTGTCGCGGACCGACCGCTGGCTAAGCGGCGGCATCCTCGCGGCGATCGCGATTCTCGGCGTCCTGCCCGGCGTCGCACTCGGCGTGCTCATCGCTACTGCGATGTTCCTCGCCCGCTACAGCCGGATCGATCCAGCCCGCCACGTCATCAATGCCGCCGGTCGAAGCAACGTCGATCGCAGCGAATCCAAGCGAAGCTTCTTGGTTGCCAACAGCACCTCAGTGCTGGCGATCGAGCTCCACGGATTCCTGTTCTTTGGATCCACGATGCGGCTCCGAGAAATGCTCCAGGCTCGTGGACTCGATGCCCCCGAGCGCGCCGCAACCACCGAGTTCCTCGTCATCGACATGGAGCGAGTGACCGGGCTTGACTCGACTGCCGCGGCAGGGCTTGCGGGGCTTGCCAGCCGCCTGGCAGCCCAAGGCACCGTCACCGTCTGGAGCTCCATCGACGAGGAAATGGCGACCGAGCTGCACATCAACGGCGTCGACCTCGGGCCGCTGCACTCCGACCTCGACCACGCGATCGCGTGGTGCGAGGACCAGCTCCTCGCCGACATGGACACGGTCGGGCTCGAAGCAACCTCCGCGGCAATGAGCCCCGAACTGCGTGCCGAGATGCAGGTTCGTTCCCTCGCTCCGAGGACTGCGCTCATCCTGGCGGGTGACGACGACCGGGACCTCTACTTCGTCGAGTCGGGCCTGCTCACTGCGTGGGTCATGAGCGGTGGCGGTCGACGCACTCGGCTGCGTCAGGTCACTGCTGGTGCCGTGTTGGGCGAAGTCGCCTTTTGCCGAGGTGGGCTTCGCACTGCCGACGTGATCACCGACACCGACACCACCATCTTGGTCCTAGCCCGAGAGCACTTCGACGCGCTCACCAACGAGCGCCCCGAGCTCGCCGTCGAACTCCAGGATCTGCTGCTCGGTCGTCTCGCCGACCGCGTCGCGGACACGTCAGCGATGGTGCGAGACCTGCTGCGTTAGCGCTGCGGTCCCATTCCGCTCGTGGTGGAGCGGCAACGTCGCCTACCGTCAGCGGTCATGCGCCGCATTCTGATTACTGGAGCTGGCCGAGGTATTGGTCTCGGACTCGTTCGCCGTCTCGTCGCCGATGGGCACCAGGTCTACGGCACTGCCCGGAGCGACGCAGCACGCGCTGCGATTCTCGGCGCAGGCGCGGCCGGCGCGGTCGAGTTGGACCTCGAACACGATGCGTCGATCAGCGCATGCGCCGCTGCAGTCGGCGACATGACCGACGCCATCGACACGCTCATCAACAACGCCGGCATGAACGCGCTGGCACTCGGCGCGTCACGCGACACCCAAGGCCCGCTGCAGGCCGACAAGGCCGTCGTCCTCAAGCAGATCGAGATCAATGCGATCGGCCCAATGCTCCTGACGCAGCGACTCCATCCCCTGCTCACCGCCGGTGAGAACCCGATCGTCCTCAACCTGAGTTCGCAGCTCGGTTCGATGGTCGTTGGCGGCAAGTTGCCTCGAGACGTCGGCTACAACGCGTCGAAGTCGGTCATGAACATGGTGACCGTGATGTCCGCAACCGCCGACCCCGAGGTCGCCTACGTGGCGATCCATCCCGGGTGGGTGCAAAGCGACATGGGCGGGCCCGCGGCGGCCGTGTCGGTCGACGACTCGGTCGACGGACTCGTGACCGTGCTCGACGGACTCACGATCGCCGACTCGGGCCGGTTCCTCACCTGGGAAGGCGCCGATCACCCCTGGTAGCAGGGCGGCTCAGACGAGCAGCTTGTCGCGCAGCTCAGCCAAGTCGTCGTCGCTGAACCCACACTCTTGGAAGCGAGCGACGATGCCGCCCCAACGGTCATCGGCGAGGTCGAGCAAGCGGCGCATCACGGGCGATGGCGCCCGCAACATCATCGGCGCAACCTTGGAGAGATCGAAGGTCAGCGTGTCTGGGTTCGCCATGTGGAAGGCGAACTTGCGTTCCATCGGTTCGTCGCTCGCGCCGTAGTCGGCGATCACGTGTTCTCGATCGACACCGATCGCCGTGAGCACGAACGCGGCCAAGAGCCCGGTGCGGTCCTTACCTGCGCTGCAGTGGAAGATCACGCCCTCGTCGACCGAGCGGGTGAGTGCTTGCGCCGCTGCAGCCAGGCTCGGACCACCTTCGTCGAGGCGTCGGACATAACGCTGAGCGAACGCCTCGTGGTCGGCGATGTCGGGCAACGCAACGTTGTTCGACGGATGCGGATGTTTGACCGGATCGATGATCTCGAAGAGCGTGCGCCGCATGTCGGGATGGACCGCCCAGGATCCTTCCTCGGCCTCGGGCCCGCTGCGCAGATCGATGACGTGCGCCAGCTGCAACGACCCGACAACCGACTTGTCGGCCTCGGTCAGCCCCGCCGGGCTGTCAGCACGAAACACCCTCCCCGTCCGCACGAGGCGACCCTCGGTCGTCGGAAGCCCGCCGAGATCTCGGACATTGAAGGCCCCCTCGAGCAACACGAAGCGTTCTGCAAACATCGACCGACACTAACCAATCAGCTCGACCGGGAGCAGTCCAGAATCTGCATCGGGCGACACGAATTTCCCGGCGGAAGTCCGTTCGAGCTCCGCTAGCCTCGCCTGCGGAGGGTTGCCTGAGCGGACGAAAGGGGCGGCCTCGAAAGCCGTTGTGGCGCTTGCGTCACCATGGGTTCAAATCCCATACCCTCCGCCAATGCACTCGGTCCCCGCCAACTGGTGGGGACCGAGTCAGTTTTGCGCCCGTGTCGATCCGTTGGCCCAGATCAGACGGCCCAGGCAGACAAGCCCATGAGCCTCTGGCCAATTCGGACGCAACCGCTTACCCCGCCGCTACCGCGCCCGACGGAGACCCAGCAACACAACCGAGGGGTCAACCAACGTCATGTCGACGCAGTCCTTGCATCCAGCCGAACAGATCGATTCCGCCCAGCGGGCATCGGTGTGCGCCACGGCTGATCGCTTTGGTTGTGGGGCGCGCACCGAAGACGAGCGGCGAGCATGTGCGCTCTATCTCTGGTTGCTTGGCCCCACCACGGAACAGCTCAGCGCGAGCTGCCCCTGCCGCGAAGGCTGAACTCCCGTATTACGAGAGCCAGCCCTTGACCTTTTCGATGGTCTCGAGACGGTTGGGGCCGACCGGGTTGATCGACAAGCGAGTCACGCCAGCTTCGGCGTAGGCCTCGATGCGTTCGCGCACCCAGCCCTCGTCGCCGACCATGGCGGTCGACTTGAGGAACTCGTCGGGCACGGCCGCTTCGGCTGAATCCTTTTGGCCGCTCAGGTAGAAGTCCTGGATCTGCTCGGCCTCGGCCTCGTAGCCGTACTTGCGGAAGATGTTGTTGTAGAAGTTCTTGCCCTTGGCGCCCATGCCGCCGACGTAGAGCGCGGTCATCATGCGGCCGCCGTCGCGGATCTTCTGGGCCGTGTCTTCGTCGCAGATCGCGAGGCTTCCGCCCGCAGCGACTTCGAGCGGCGCCAGCTCGGGATCACGCTTGTGCGTACCGGCGGCGAGATCGTCGCCCCAGACCTGGCGAGCGCGGTCCGGGTGGAAGAAGACAGGCAGCCAACCGTCAGCCATCTCGGCCGTGAGCTCGACGTTCTTCGGGCCGAGGCTCGCAATCCAGATCGGGATGTTCTCGCGCACGGGGTGGTTGATGAGCTTGAGTGGCTTGCCCAGGCCGGTGCCCTGGTCCGCGGGGAGGGGCAGCTTGTAGATGTCGCCGTCGTGCTCGACGCGCTCACGCTTCCAGACCTTGCGGCAGATCTCGATGACTTCGCGGGTCGCGGCAAGCGGCTTCTTGTAGGGGATGCCGTGCCAGCCCTCGATGACCTGGGGACCGCTGGCGCCAAGGCCCAGCGTGAACCGGCCGCCGGACACGGCATCGAGGCCAGCTGCCGTCATGGCGGTGAGCGTCGGGGTGCGGCTGTAGATCGGGAAGATGCCCGACGCCAACTCGACCGTCTCGGTCTTGGCAGCCAAGAAACCAAGGATCGACACGGCGTCGAAGCTGTAGAGCTCCGCCACCCAAATCATGTCGATGCCGGCCTTTTCCAGGTCGGCGGCTTCGTTGGCGGCCTGGACGGGATCGCCGGTGTAGTTCAGTGACATCGAGAGCTTCATGGCCCTCATCTTGCCTCACGGGGTCGTTCAAGAACGACTCGAACCGTCAGGTCGGCTCAACCTGGAAGCCCTGCGTCATGGCCCGATCCAGCTCTCGCCAGCGCTCGATCGTTTCGGCGGTCGGGTCCGTCGTTGCGCCCATGTCCACGCCGTAGTGGCCATGTCGATCCTCACCCCGGACCAGAACAGCCGTGGCCTGACCCGCATGATGATTGTGCGGGGCCAGGTACTGCACGTTCAGCCCGATGCGACGATCGGTGCTGGTGTTCGGACCAGACTGGTGCACGGTCCACCCGTGATGGAACGAAGCTTCGCCCGGCTTGAGCGGATAGTGACGGGCGCCGGTTTCGTCGACTTCGTTGATCGTCTGACCTTGCAGCAGCACGTTCGCGTCGCCGGACTTCGTCTCGTGATCCTGTCGGCCGTCGAGGTGGCTTCCCGGGAGCATCTGCATGCAGCCCGACTCGGGGGTGGCGGCGGTGAGCGCAAGCCACATCGAGACCTGGGCATCGTCGTCGGCGAGACCCCAGTAGGTCAGATCCTGATGCCACGAAACGTAGGCATCGGTGCTCGGTTCCTTGATGATGTACGTCGCGTTGTACAGCAGCACGTCGGGACCGATCATCTGCTCAACGACATCGAGCACTGCTGGCAGCGTCGCAAGCTCGAATGCAGTCGGGAGCAACGTGTGGATCTTGTTCCGGTAGTGCAGCGCTCCGAACTCGACTTCGGCTGCTTCGAGCGCGGCGCGATGCTGGGCTGCGGTCGCAGCCTCGATCACTGCGACGGGAGAGGCAACACCGTCCCTCCGGTAGTCAGCGGCGAAATCCATCCGCAGATCAGACCAGCAGTGCACGACGATGTCAACGAAACCATCGCTGACTCTTCGTCATGAAAGACTCGCCGGCGTGATCTCTGTCGACGACTTTCTGCTGTTCTGCAATCGGACGCTCGGTGGGTACGAGCGGGCGCTGAGCCGCCTCGACGACGACTCGGTGAATGCGGTGCCGTCGACCGGCGGCTCGACGCCGTTCCAGCTGGTGACCCATGCGATCGCCGCGACGAACTGGTGGACGGCACATCACGTCTGCGGCCACGAGGTCGCCCGCAACCGCGACGCGGAGTTCGAAGCCGCTGGCACCGTTGCTGACGCTGCGGCGACGGTCGCCGAGTTCCGGACGGAACTCGGGCTACTTGCGCCCGAGATGGCGGCCGCAACCGAGGTCCACGGAGCGCCATCAACCCAAACGCCACTCGGGCAGGACTGGACGGTCGGCGCCTGCCTCATCCACGCCTACGAGGAACTCGCCCAGCACCTTGGCCACCTCGAACTCACCACCGACCTCGTCGCCGCCCCCTGACCACACCCAACCCCCTTACGAAATTTGGACATCTGCGGCCACCGTCTGGCCGGAAATATCCAAAGATCGCCAACCTCAGAATCTGTGGACATCTGAAGCCACCTATTGGCCGACAGGGTCCAAAGAACTGAGGCGGCGAAGTGCATCGCGTACCGTCCGCACCAGCAGGAACGGCGTATCTCGGTAGTCGTCGTAGGTGAAGGCCAGCACAGTCCACCCGAGGTTCACCAGGCGATTCGCACGTCGACGGTCCTCGACGAACGACAGCTCGTTGTCGTGAAATCGCCGGCTGTCAAGCTCGATCGCGAGCTTCGCCGACGGGAAGGCCAGATCGACCCGGGCGACGAAGTGCGTTCCATCAAAGATCTCGCGCTCGAAGACCGGTCGCCCGACCCCGGCATCGATCAGCAGTTGCCCAACCATACGATTGAACGCGCTGTCCGGAGGGCGTGCCTCGCCATAGCGCTCGTCGAGCAGCGCACGCAGCTTCCCGCAGCCATCACGCCCCTGGCGGCTGTGGCGCACGAGCACGCCGAGCAGATCGTGCCATCGAAGCAGCCGCTGCCGCAGCACCGCATCGACCGCCTCGTGCAGCCGATTGCGAGGCAGAACGGCGGCGAGATCAAGCACCGTTCGAGCAGCGCTCGTCACCGGCACGGAGCGGCGCTGCGTCCGTCCCGCAAGATGCATCTGCGTCGACCTATGCAACCGAACGCGACCGTCAAGGCGAGCGCGGCGGTTGACGTCGATCGTCAACTCAATGCGCGCTCGATCGAATCCGTCGATCGCCCACACGCGAGCGGCACCACGGTGACTGATCAGCCCGTCGCAGGCCAAAGCAGAAGCCCGAGCGTCGCCGAGCCATGACGGCGGCGCGCCACTGAGTCGATAGACACCGCGGTGCAGTCGCAGCCATCGCCCTTGAGTAACTCGGCGCGAGATGGTGCGCTTGGACATGCCAAGCCGGCGCGCCTCGTCGTAGGAGATGACGCCATGATGACTGGCGAGGTGACGCTGGATCGCGTGCATAGCTTCCCCCGAACATGATTCGGCTCTGGGGGAAGCTCGCAAATCTCACGAACTGTGGACATCTGCAGCCACATGGTGGCCACAGATGTCCAAATTTCGCAAGCGAGAGAAGCGCTGACTAGCCGGCTTCGGAGTGGGTGACGGGCTGTTCGCCCATCCATTCACGAAGGGTGTTCTTCAGCTTGGTCTGCTGGATGAAGATGTCGTGCTCGGGGCCAGCAGGGCCAGCCTGCGGGGCCTTGAAGTAGAACGACAGCCACTCCTGCACACCGGACTCGCCGGCACGTGATGCCAGGTCCATGAACAACGCCAGGTCGAGCACGATCGGTGCCGCCAGGATCGAGTCACGGCAGAGGAAGTTGATCTTGATCTGCATCGGGTAGCCGAGCCAACCGAAGATGTCGATGTTGTCCCAGCCCTCTTTGTCGTCGCCACGAGGGGGGTAGTAGTCGATGCGAACCTTGTGTTCGATGTCGCCGTAGAGGTTCGGGTAGACCTCGGGCTGCAGGATCGTGTCGAGCACGCCGAGCTTCGACGACTCCTTGGTCATGAAGTTCTCAGGAGCGTCGAGCACTTCGCCGTCGCGGTTGCCGAGGATGTTGGTCGAGTACCAACCACGCACACCCAGCATGCGGGACTTGAGTCCGGGGCTGATGAGCGTCTTCATGAGGGTCTGGCCGGTCTTGAAGTCCTTGCCGCAGATCGGCACGCCTTCGCGTTCGGCGAGTTCGACGATGCAGGGCAGGTCGAGCGTCAGGTTCGGTGCGCCGTTTGCGAACGGCACGCCGTTCATGATCGCGGCGTAGGCGTAGATCTGGCTCGGGGCGATGTTGTCGTCGCTGTCACGAAGACCCTGCTCGAACGACTCGATCGAGGCGTGCACCGCCGACGGCTCTTGGTACGCCTCGGTCGACGCACACCAGACCATCACCAGGCGGTCGCATTCGTTCTCGACCCGGAAGCGCTCGATGTCTTCCATCAGGGCCTGGGCTTGGTCCATCTTGTTCGTCTGTTCCTTGACCCGCACGCCGGTGATGCGGCTCACCCAGCGCTGGTCGAAGACGGCGTCCATGGCGACGACGCCTTCGAGCTCGCCGCTCAGCGGGGCGAGGTCCTCGGGCGTCATGACGCCGGCGGTGCGGGCGGCTTCGAGCATGTTCGGCGACAGCGGATCCCAGCCACCGAAGACGATGTCGTCAAGATCGGCCAGCGGCACGAACTCGTTGATGCGGGGGTTGCGGCCCTCTTCGCGCTTGCCGAGGCGGATGTGTGCCATCTGGCTGACGGAGCCGATGGGGTCTTCGCCGGTGTTGCGGGCGTGCATGACGCCGGCGATGAGCGTGGAAGCGACGGCGCCCATGCCTGGCATGAGCAAGCCGAGCTTGCCGGAAGCGGGAGCGATGTCGCGAGCGGTGGAATCGGTCATGACATCGAGAGTAAGTAAACGTTGGCTACTTTGCCGATTGGTTCAGCATTACTAAACAAACCATAATGAGCGGTGCATGAGCCGTCCGAAGCTTGCTGGCATCTCAACCAGCCACCTCGAGTACCTCCAGGCTGCGCTTGCCCACGACACCTGGCGAGACGCCGCCGAGTCCGTCGGCGTCACCCCCTCCGCGCTATCGCAAGGAATCGCCGACCTCGAACGACGCCTCGGACTCACCCTGTTCGACCGCCAAGGTCGCCGCCGAGTCCCCACCGCCGAAGCCGACCACGTCAGCCGCTTCGCCACCCGCATGCTGGCCGAGCTCCGAGAGCTCTCCCGCTGGGCCGAGGAAGTCCGCAGCGGCGCGATCGGCGATCTCTCCATCGGCATGATCGACACGGCCGCCATCCACCATTACGGCGACACGCTCGTGAACTTCCGCCGCGACAATCCCGACCTCACGGTGCGCCTGTTCGTCCAGCCATCGAACCGGCTCCTCGAACTGTTGAACGGTGGCGAAGTCGATGCGATCGTGGCGGTCGAGCCGCCCGAAGATGATCGCCTCGTCGCTACTCCCCTGCTCGCCGAACCGCTCTATGCCTACGCCCCGCCCAGGACGGCCATCGGTCGCCCCGGCACGTGGGGGCCTTGGGTCGGCTTCCCGGCCGACTCCCGCACCCGCGCGCTCATCGCTCGAAACCTGCGTCGCCGCCAGGTGAGCTACGACGTCGTCGCCGAAAGCTCGCAGCCAGCCGTGCTGCGCGAGATGGTGCAACTCGGTATGGGCTGGTGCGTGCTTCCTCAGACCGACGCAGAAGCCGAACCGCATGCGCTCGAGCGAGCAATCGATGAACCGATCGCCGAGCGCCGACTGACGCTGGTGCGCCGAGCCGACCGGGTGCCGGGCGCAGCGCTCGCCGCACTGATCGAGGCGCTCGAAGCGACCCAGGCTGGATAGGTCGCGTCCGCACGAGCGCGGTGCACTACTTTCTTCCCCCATATGGCGGTCAGGCGCTCCTCCCAAACCGAAGCTCGAGATGAGCTTCTGCAGGCTGGCGTCGAGCTTGCGATCGAACGTGGGCCCTCGCTTGGCCTGGAGCACATCACGTTTGCCGAAGCGATCGAACGCGCTGAAGTTGCCCGGCCGACCGCGTACCGAACGTTCTCCAGAGGCGACGGCAAGGAACCGCAACAGCGTTTCCGCAACGAGGTCGCGGTTCGCATCGTCAGTAGCTGCCAGTTCGGTGACCTGAGCGGCGCCGCTGAAGTTGCGGCACCGCTGTTCGAAGCTGCGGCCGCAGAAGACGTCACTGACGACGAGCTCTCGTGGCTCTTGCGCGAACTCATTCGGCTCGGCGGTTTCGCCTATGCCGAGCAGTGCGCAACCGACGAGCTGTATCCGGCCTACTTCTCGATTCTGCTGGCCGCGAAATGCGGCGACCCCGAACTCCTCGCGGAGGTGCAACGGGAAGAAGTCGAAAGCAGCAAGGGATTCGTCGGGTTCTATCGGGTGATCTTCGATTGCTTCGGCATCCGGCTCCGGAGGAACTGGACCTGGGAGATGTTCGCAGGCGCGATCACGATCGCCTCCGTCGGTGACTTCCTCCAGGCGGACAGCAGCGCCATGCCAACTCGCCTCGATCGTGCGACCGGCGTTGGTGGCGAAGTCGTCACCTGGACAGCGTTCTCGCTGGTCGTCGAATCGATCTTCCTCGCCGCTGCCGAACCCGACCCGA
>CAZEMU010000031.1:25932-33166 GCA_964513315.1 uncultured Acidimicrobiaceae bacterium
GCGTTCTCGCTGGTCGTCGAATCGATCTTCCTCGCCGCTGCCGAACCCGACCCGAAGATGGTCGCGTCCGCGAACCCCCTGAGCTGGGTCAGCTGACTGTCGCACGGGATCACTAGCCTGCGCAGGGCATGCATCCACACATGGTGATCGGTAGCGACCGGTCCAAGATCAAAGACGCCAAGCTTGATCGCTCGACCGTGCGACGTGTGCTCGCGTACGCCGACCGTTATCGCGCGATGCTCATCGGCTTCGTGGCCACACTGCTCGTGTCGTCGCTACTGAGCATTGTTCCGGCGCTACTCGTGCGTCGCATCATCGACGACGCAATCCCGAACAGTGACCGAGGGCTCGTGAATTCGCTCGCGCTGATCATGGTTGCGCTGGCGGTCGCAAGCGGCGTCGTCTCGTTGTTCGAGCGCTGGTTCTCGGCTCGTATCGGCGAAAGCCTGATCTTCGATCTGCGAGTGCAGCTCTTCGACCATGTGCAGCGCATGCCGATCGGCTTCTTCACCCGCACCCAAACCGGCGCGCTCATTAGCCGTATGAACAACGACGTGATCGGCGCCCAGCGGGCGCTGACCGGCACGCTCGGCCAGGTCATCTCGAACCTCATCATCCTTGTCACGACCTTGGTCGCGATGTTCATTCTTGAGTGGCGACTGCCGCTGCTTGCGCTGGCGCTGCTGCCGTTCTTCTTGCTGCCAACCAAGCGAGTCGGGCGCATTCTCCAGGGACTCACCCGTGAGCAGATGGGCCATAACGCGGAGATGAACACGACCATGACCGAGCGGCTCAACGTCGCCGGCGCCATGGTCGTCAAGCTGTTCGGCCGCCACGATGACGAGCGCGGCGGCTTCGCTGACCGCGCCGGAGCGGTGCGCGACCTCGGTATCCGCAGCGCCATGTACGGACGCGGCTTCACGATCGGCCTCACCCTGGTCGGAGCGCTGGGCACCGCGATCATCTATTGGGTCGGTGGCCGCCTTGCCATCAACGGTTCGATCAGTGTCGGCACCGTCGTCGCCATGGGCCTCTACGTCACCCGCATCTACCTGCCGCTGACCGGCCTGACGAATGCGCGCGTCGACATCATGACAGCGATGGTCAGCTTCGAGCGCGTCTTCGAAGTCCTCGACACCCACAACCCGATTACCGACGCACCCAACGCCACCACACTCACGTCACCGACGGGTGCAATTGCGGCATCGTCGCTGAGCTTTGCGTACCCGACCGATACGGGCACCCCTGAGTCACTCGGCGCGGTGAGCGACTCGGGCGACGGCGAGTTCGGACCCAACGTGTTGAGCGACATCAACGTCGACATTGCGCCTGGCCAGATGATCGCACTCGTCGGCCCCTCGGGAGCGGGCAAGTCAACGCTCATCTCGTTACTCCCCCGCCTCTACGACGTGACCGAAGGTTCGCTGACCGTCGACGGCCACGACGTTCGCGAACTCACCCAAGAATCGCTGCGTAGTGCAATCGGTGTGGTGAGCCAAGACCCACACCTGTTCCACGACAGCGTCGGCTCGAACCTTCGCTATGCCCGGCCCGACGCCACCGACGACGAACTACGCGAGGCCTGCGCCGCGGCCCAGATTCTCGACGTCATCGAAGCGCTCCCCGACGGACTCGACACCGTCGTGGGCGAGCGCGGTTACCGCCTCTCTGGCGGCGAGAAGCAGCGCTTGGCGATCGCCCGCATGCTGCTCAAGGATCCCGCCATCGTCGTCCTCGACGAGGCAACGAGTCACCTCGACTCCGAGAACGAGGCCCTTGTCCAGCAAGCGCTCGCGACCGCGCTCGAAGGACGCACTGCGATTATCATTGCGCACCGCTTGTCCACCATCACTGCGGCTGACGTCATCCTCGTGCTCGAGGATGGCCGCATCGTCGAGCGCGGCACGCACCAAGAGCTCCTCGCCGGCGACGGCCTCTACCACGAGCTGTACACGACCCTGGTCGGCAGCGAAGCAACACCTGCCTGACCGGGTGGCCGCGGAGTACTGATGACGCTGTTCGAGGTCGACGAGACACTTACGGTCGGCCAACTCACGCGCCAGCTCGGCGAAACGATCAAGCGCACGTTCCGCACCGAGGTGTGGGTGCAGGGCCAGATCCGCAACCTCAGTCGATCCGGCCGCGGGCACGTCTACTTCGATCTCATTGAGCCCGTTCCCGCAGGCGCTGCTCCCAAAGCGTCGATCGCCGTCACCCTCTTCGACTCGAATCGCCAGGTCGTCAATCGCACGATCAAGCGCACCGGCAACAGCATGCGCATGGACGACGGTGTCGAGGTGCGGATCCGAGGCACGGTCGAGCTGTACGTGCCTCGCGGCCAGGTACAGCTCAACATGACGTCGATCGACCCCGAGTTCACCCTCGGGCGGCTCGGCGCAGATCGAGAACAGCTCCTGCAGCGCCTTCAAACCGAGGGCCTGCTCGACGCCAACAAGCAGGTGCCGCTGCCGATGGTCCCGCTTCGTGTCGGGCTGATCACCGCCTCGGGGAGCGCCGCCCAGGCTGACTTCGTGCAACAGCTCGCTTCGTCGGGTTACGCGTTCTCAGTGACCACGCTCGCCGCTCGTGTCCAGGGCGAGTTCGCGCCCGAAGAAATCGCCGCCTCGATTCACGCCGCGCAACTCCCTGATGCCCCGGGCGGACCCTTCGACGTTGTCGCCCTCGTCCGGGGCGGCGGCGCTCGAACCGATCTGGCCGCATTCGATACCGAACCGGTCGCTCGGGCTATCGCAACCTGCACCCTGCCAGTGTTGGCCGGCATCGGGCATGAGATCGACCAATCGGTTGCCGACCTCGTCGCCCACGACGCATTCAAGACACCCACTGCCTGCGCGCAGCGACTCGTTGAGTGCGTGGTTGGCTTCGACTTCGCGCTCGCCGAACGAGCCGAGCGGCTCAGCCGCCTCGCCGCCGTCTCCCCTTTGCTCCACCAGGCCCGCATCGACGCTGCTGCACAGGCCGTCGCCGACCGCACGCAAGCGTTGCTCATGACAGCGCAGCAGCGCAACGCACTCGCCGCAGCAGGCTTGGAGCGGCTGGTCGGACGCCGAATCAACCGCACCAATGACCGCCTCGCAGAACTCTCCACTCGAGTTCGTCTCGGGGCCGCGGCCGCGATCGCGAACGCCGAGCGTCGCTGCGAGCGGGCCGTCGGCGACCTGTCGACCGTCGGTCCCCGTCACACACGCGACGCGACCCAACGCATCGACCTTCTCGAAGCTCGACTGAGCGCAGTCGATCCGGCTCAGGCACTGCGGCGAGGCTGGAGCATCACCACGACCGCTGACGGTCAGCTCGTTCGCTCGATCGACGACGTCACCGACGGCGACACGCTGGTCACACGCGTTGCGAACGGGACTGTGCAAAGCGCGGTCGTCGAGCGCAGACCTTCCCCGATCCCGGCCAGACCATCCTCGGCCACCAACCCTCAGGAACTGCAATGAGCTCTACCGACGACATCGGCTACGCCGACGCGATGACCGAACTCGACTCGATCCTTGCCGAACTCGACGACGACGCCATCGACATTGACGTACTGTCCGAACGGGTCGAACGCGCCGCACATCTGATCGCCGTATGCCGCAATCGCATCTCGGCAGCACAGCAACGTGTTGCCGCAATCGTTGACGACTTGGACACATCTGCCTCTGGCCAGGCCGACGAGACCGAATAGCGGCCCCTCCTATTCACAAGAACATGCGGGCTGCAAAACCCGCTACAAGCGCATAACGAGGCAGATTTCCCGGCCACAAGGCGTCTTGCATAGGCAAAACGACTTAGCTCCTTAGGCAAGTCCACCCCGCAACTCAGGGGTATCGTGAAGTGTCGGAAGGCATGACATGGGTTTTTCAATCGGCGCAACCCAAACGCGACCATGAGTGACGTCGCAGCGCGCGAGCTGACCCCACTGCCGCCAATCGGATCTGCGGGCGAATCCGCCCAGCTTGTCGAGACAACCGCGGCCCTTCGATGGTTGAGGGCTGGTTTGAGCGAAGAGACGATGCGTCTCGAGCTCCCACCCGATGTCCGGTCTACGATCTCGCCAATCATCACGGCGCTCCGTTGGGGCGCATTGCTGTACGGCATGGTGTCCGCCAGCACCGCCGCAGCCGTCGATGGCGACCTCGGTGTCGTCGTCACACTGTCGATTGCGCTGTTCCTCACCGTCTGGCGCACCTTCCGGCCACTTCGCCTCGCCTGGACCGACTTCGTTGATCGCTGGCTACCCGTATTTGACGGTGTCGTCCTCGGTGGGGCTGTTGGGGCCAGCGACGGCTTCGACAGTCCCTTCGTCTTCTGCCTGTTGGTCGCTCTCGCCGTTGCGGCGTTCGGCTGGGGCCTCCGCAGCGGCCTGGTGACACTGCTCGCCGGCTTGCTCTCGATGTTCGTTGTCGCTACGGCGACCGGTGGACCGCTCAATATCGGCGACGTCGGCGGCATCGCCTTCTTGCTCGTGCTGTTGGCCATCATTGCGCTCGTTGCGCTGCTCAGGGACAACTTGATCGCCCGCCAGAGCCAGCAGCTCGCACTCAGCTCTCGCCTCGATGTGCTGGCCGAGACCAACGAGATGCTCGGCATCCTCAACCAGGTCGCTCGCACGCTGCCCGAGTCAGTCGACATGAGCGAAGCCGTCAACGCAACCGAGCGCGAACTCCGCAACCAGTTCAACGCCTCGACGATTGGTCTCGTCGTTCGCGACGATTCGACATCGGAGTGGTTGCCGATGATCACCGACGGTGTCGAGTTCAACGAGTCGATCCCGACCAGCAATCTGCCGACGCCAATGCAACAGGCGTTGCTCGAAATGTCGACGATTTCGTCGGACACCGCAGCGGGCGGCTTTCTTTCGCCCAACTCGCAGTCCGGCTTGTACACCGCTTTACGCACCCGCGGCAAGGTCATCGGGCTTCTCGCCATCGAGAACGAAAAAGCCGGGGATTACGACCGGCGCCAGGTCCGCATCCTCGACGGCCTTGCAGGTGCGCTGGCATTGACGATCGACAACGTGCGTGCGTTTGGACGCTTGCGCACCGTCGGCGCCGACCAAGAACGCACTCGCATCGCCCGCGATCTGCACGATCGGCTCGGTCAATGGCTGACCTACATCAGCTTGGAACTTGAGCGCATCATGGGCGAAGTCTCCGACGCAACGTCACTGCAGTCGCTCTATGGCGACGTGCAAACCGCAATCGACGAGCTCCGCGAGACACTTCGTCAGCTACGGACCCGCGTCAGCGAAGACGAAACCCTTGCAGTTGTTGGCGCTGCGATGGCCGAACGTTTCATGTCCCGCACAGGCACGACGACCACGTTCACCGCGACGAACCCAGACCAATCGCTCCTCGTTACGGTCGAGAACGAGCTGCTTCGCATCTTGCAAGAGGCCCTCAACAACATCGAAAAACACGCCCAGGCAACAGCCATTGACATCGTGTGGAGCGTCGACAATGGCGACGGTGTCATGACGATCTCTGACGACGGCCGTGGCTTTGATGTCACCGGCGCTCGACGTGACACTTCGTATGGCTTGATGGGCATGCGAGAGCGTGCCGACGTCATCGGCGCTTCCTTGAACATCGACAGCATCCGCGGCACCGGCACCACGGTCCGCGTACAAGCATCCAACGAATTGAGCGTGTGATGAGCAGTATCAAGATCCTTCTGGTCGATGACCACCAGATACTGCGAGAAGGCATCCGACGCGGATTCGAGTCGGCCGGTCACGAGGTCGTCGGCGAAGCCGCCAACGGCCTCGAGGGCGTCGAGCGAGCGCTCGAGCTTCGCCCCGAGATCGTCCTGATGGACCTGTCCATGCCCGTTATGGACGGTGTCACGGCAACGAAAGAGATCCGAGAGAAGCTGCCGAACACACAAGTCGTTGTTCTGACGATGCACGACGATGTCGGCCGCACCCGCCAAGCCCTCGACGCTGGCGCCATGGGCTATCTGTCAAAGGGCTCGTCGTTCTCGGAGGTGCTCGGCACCGTCGAGGCCGTGGCCGCAGGCGAGACCGGACTGTCCCCTGAGCTTGCGGTCGCAATGCTCCGCTCTGCAGCAGACGCGCCCGAACCCGAGGATGGTCCGCTGCTGAGCGATCGCCAGATCGAGATTCTGCAGTCGATCGCTGACGGTGAGACGACCAAGCAGGTCGCTCGCTCGCTGGGTATTGCCCAGAAGACGGTGCACAACCATCTCAATGCGATCTACCGCCGTCTCGACACGCAGAGCCTCACGCACGCCGTGCTGAGCGCGGTCCGCCTCGGCATCATCAGCCTCGACTGACCAGAAGCACCTTTCGATGGCCGTTGACCTCTCGTCTCGGATCTCCCAGATCATGGCTGGGCAGCGCCGCGTGCGCCCCCTGCCAACGCTGCTGATCGCGCTCGTGGTCACAGCGCTGGTGGCGATTCCGCTGACCGAACGGGTGGTGCGGGCCGATTCGGCTTCGACTGCGGCTGACCCAACTTCGATCGTCGTGGATCTGCTCGACTCGGATCCTGCGCCGCTCGATGGCGCAACCATCCAGGGGTCGGCTCTGATCTCGATCAACGATGCTGATGCCGAGGGCGTTTCGTTTGCGCTCTTTGTCGCTGGCGAAGAGGAACCGTTGCTGGCCTCGCAAGATCTCACCGGCCCAAGCTTCACGCCGCTCCAGAATGCTGCGGGTGTCCCGCAGTCGATGGACACGACCGTGCTCGACAACGGCGACTACGAGCTCTTCGTGACGGTCGCGACCGACGATGGCGACGAGCAGCGCACTGCGGTCACGTTCACGGTGGCGAACCCGTGAGCCAATTTGGGGGAATTCGGGCCGCTAGGGCATCTGCCCAGCGACGTAGCCCGCGAACTGTCCGATACTTAGCAATCGCCTTTCGACCGGTTGTGACGCCATGAGCGACCACATTGAGCACGGCCAGGAGCAGCGCCCATCGCGCGGGCGCAAGATTGCCGCGGGCGTGGCCGGGGTGTTCAGCTTTGATCGATTGATGGCGTTGTTCATGTCGGCGTCGTTGACGGCCGCGGTCACGACCCCGATGGCGGCGTCCGCAATCGCAGCTCGCAACGGTGATGGCCTTGGGTCCATGATCGAGACCTCGGCCGGCATTATCGAAGTCAGTGATGCCCGTTTCCCTGAGGCTCCTGCTGTTGGCGGCGGACCCGAGGAAGTCGCCCTCGGCGCAAGCGGATCCGGCGACGGTTCCGGCGATGGCGA
>CAZEMU010000031.1:33266-36662 GCA_964513315.1 uncultured Acidimicrobiaceae bacterium
GGCGACGGCGACGGCGACGGTTCCGGCGATGGCGACGGCGACGGCGACGGCGACGGCGACGGTTCCGGCGGGGGTGATGGTTCGGGTGACGGTGGTGGCGACTCCGATGGTGGAGACGACGGCGGCTCGGGCCCCGATGAAGATGCTGACTCGAGCGATGACGCGGACGACAGCTCCGGTGACGATGCTGGCGATGACGCTCCCGCTGACGACGACGGCGATAGCGACGAGGCTGACGGCGCCGAGGACGACGGCACCGAAGACGATGATGCTCCGGATGAGGACCCAGACGATTCCGACGATGATTCGGACGATGATTCGGGCGACGACGCCGACTCAGAGACCGACGACAACGCCAGCCCAAGTGATGGCGCAGGCGCCCTACTCGGCAACGAAGGCTCCGACGGCGACGAGGATGCCGACGAGGACCCCTCTGATGACGACGGCGACGAAGACGAAGACACCGATGCCGATGCCGACGCAGATGACAGCGCCGGGGATGACGGTTCCGATGACGACGACTCGAATGACGACGACTCGGTTGACGGCGACACCGATGGCGACGCCAACGGTCTCCTTGACTTCGAGCTGATCACGCCGAACCCACCGACGCCGACACCGCTGCCCACGGCTACCCCGACGGCGACGCCTGAGCCGACCGCCACGAGCGCACCGGTTCCGACGCCTACTCTCGAGCCAACGGCGACAGCTGCCCCGACGGCGACACCGGAGCCGACGGCAACGGCAACCCCGATCCCAACGGCAACGGCAACGCCAGCCGCGACGCCGGAGCCGACGAACACGCCGACACCGACGCCAACCGCGACGCCCGAGTCCACCCCGACGCCAACTCCGACCAACACGCCGACTCCGACCGCGACGCCGGAGCCAACGAACACGCCGACGCCAACCCCGACCGCAACGGCGGAGCCCACGGCAACACCGGAGCCGACCGCCACCCCGGAAGCCACGGCGACGCCCGAACCGACGGCCACACCAGAGCCGACCGCCACCCCGGAGCCCACGGCGACGCCCGAACCGACCGCGACACCAGAACCAACCGCGACGCCAACACCGCTACCAACGGCAACGCCGACACCGACGCCAACGGCCACACCGACACCGCTTCCAACCGCCACACCGACACCAACACCGACGGCGACACCGACACCGGTGCCCACCGCAACGCCGACACCGACCCCCACGGCCACGCCGACACCGCTTCCAACCGCCACGCCAACGCCGACCCCAACCGCGACACCAGCACCGACGGCCACGCCGACGCCCGTGCCGACCGCGACGCCGACTGCGACCCCGACCCCAACGCCAGAGCCCACGGCGACACCGACGCCCACGCCTGCTCCGACGGCGACCCCAACGCCAACTGCCACGGCCACACCGACACCGGTCCCGACAGCCACCCCGACGCCAACTGCCACGGCGACCCCTACTCCGGAACCCACGGCCACGCCGACGCCCACACCAACTGCGACGGCCACGCCAACCCCGACCGCAACGCCTACGCCGACGGCAACATCGACGCCAGAGCCCACGGCAACGCCGACACCGACCGCAACCGCCACGCCAACCCTGACCGCAACGCCTACGCCGACGGCAACATCGACGCCAGAGCCCACGGCAACATCGACGCCGACCCCAACGCCGACGAATACGCCGACCCCGACGCCGACCCCAGCACCGATCACCGAGACGGTGTTCATCGCCGCGGGCACCGACGATGTCGAAGAGGACGTCAACGGTCTGCTGCTCGAGGCCAGCAACGACCTCGACTTTGCCGATGCCTTCATCGTCGGACTTCGCTACGACGTGTGCATCCCAGTCGGCGCATCAGTCCTCAATGCCAACCTCACGGTGACCGCGGACGAAGCGGACACGCTGCCGACCGATGTCACGCTGTGGGCTGAACGGGCAGGCGATGCCGTGCCGTTCGCCGACGTCCTTCCAAGTGCGCGAACCCGCACCACGAGCACCGTCTCCTGGAACGGCCTCAGCGAATGGGAAATTGGCACGGTCGAATCATCCCCGGACCTCAGCGAACTGCTGAACGAAGTCATCAACGATCCGGCCTGGACCGGCTGCGGACACATCGTCTTGCTCGCCGAAGGCACCGGTGACCGCGAAGCGGTGTCGTACGACAATGACCCGGCATTGGCGCCACGCCTCGAATTCACGTATCAACCCTGATTCAACGCCCTCTCGTCAGTCATCGGGAGGCGTCCGCTGTGTAGCGTGGAAGGCATGGCATTGCTGAAGCTTGAGAGTGTCGACGCATTCGTCGTCCGCGACCTCGACAACGAGGTTCCGGCCTTCGGCATTGTGCGGGCGGCACCCAAGATTCTCCAGGGTGGAGCAAAGGAACTGGCTCGCAGCCAGACGTACCAATGCGCCCTGTTCAACATGAAGTGCCAGGGCGCCTCGGCGGGCATCAACGCAGCCCCTGACGTCCGCGAAGAGGCCCTCGCAGCCTTTACCGAAGAACTGATGCCCATGGCGTCGAACGGCGCCTTGCTGCTCGATCCTGGCAAGGGTGTCCGCGACGACGGGCTCGATCCGCTGATCTCAGTGGATCCCCGCAACGACGCCCACCGACGCAAGGTCAACGGGCTTTCGAACCAGCATCACCTCACTGGTGTGGGCGCCGTCGTGAGCGCCGATACGGCCCGCAGCCTCGATGGGGCCTCGATTGCGATCGAGAACTACGAGGTCGCTGGCCCCGCCGTCGCCCAAGCCGCGGTCGACCGCGGCGCTCGCGTCACTGCGATTGCCACGTCCGCGGGCACAGTGCTCAATCCTGATGGCTTCGACATCACGGCACTTCGTGACGCACTCGATGCCAATGGCGCTGCGATGGTTGCCGACTTCAGTGACGAAGAGCTTCCGGGTTGGCGGCTCCTCGGGGCCGACGTCGACGTGCTGTTTGCTGGCTCCAAGATGGGCCTCATCAACCACCAGGGCGCCCCAAACGTCAAGGCCAAGCTCGTCGTGCCAACCGGGCCGATTCCGTACAGCACCAAGGGTGCGCTCATGCTCGAGGCCCAGGGCACAACCGTCCTGCCCGACATCGTGACGACTGCGGGCGCGATGTTCGGAGGCATGCCTCCCAGCGACGACGACCAGGACAGCATCGAAACGGCAATCACCGAGCTGCTGAGCACCCTGACAGCGCAGATCGTTGGTCAAGACATGGCGATCCTCGAAGCCTGCCACCGGGCCGAATCCTTCTTGAGCACCTGGCGCGACGAGCTTCCCTTCGGACGCCCGTTCGCGTCGTAGCGACCGACCCCGCCACGCCTCGCAGGGGCAGCAACACGGTTCGTCGGCGGCGGCTACTCGGCGAAGTGTTCGATCGCTCGCCGGCAGGCACCGTGGGCTACG
>CAZEMU010000032.1:0-26269 GCA_964513315.1 uncultured Acidimicrobiaceae bacterium
CGCTAACGAGGGGCGAATCTCGTTCGAAACGGCGACTGCCGACGCGACCCGTCGTCGCGCGAGCCGTGTTGAAACCCGCTATTTCAAGCGGATCTAGACCTTGGCGAAGTTCTTCTGGCCCTTGACCTTGCCGTCGCTGCGGAGCTTCACCAGGTGGGCGAGGACGTTGCCAGCAGCGAGCTCGGCACGCTCTTCGTCGAGTTCGCCATAGACGGCTTCGACGACTTCCTCGACCCGCATCGTGTCCTTGCCGAGCGCCTTGAGGATCTCGGCTTCGCGGGCAAGACGGTGCTCGACGTACTGGAGCATCGTGGGCTTCGGCTCTTCGATGACATAGCCGTGCGCGGGAGCGATGCGACGCAGGCGGTACTTGCGCAGCGACTCGATCGACTCGATGTAGGCGGCCATGTCGCCACCGCGTGCGGGGTCGATGGCAACGCTGGGGCCGTCGATGATCAGGTCGCCCGAAATCAGCATCCGCTCTTCTTCGAGCACGAAACCGACGTTCGTTGCCGATGGTCCAGGAAGGTGGCGAGTCGTCAGGCGGAACTCGGTGCCAACGATCTGCTGACCGTCCTTGAGCTTCTCGTCGCACTCGATGTCACAGAACGCCATGACCTTGGCGCCGGTCATTTCCTTGAGCGCCTGGACCGAACCAGCATGCTCGTCGCTGTCGTTGGTGACCAGGATCCAGCGGATCAAGTCGCCACCGCAGCCGACGATGGCGTCGAGGTGGCCCTGGTCCATCGGACCGGGATCGATGACTGCGATTTCGTCGATGCCAACCATGTAGGTGTTGGTCCCGAGCCCGGTGCGTACTCCGGGATTCATCGCCAGGATGCGACGCGCCATGGGGCTCAGTGCACGGGCAACGCCGGGCACGATCTCCTCGCGTACTTCCTCTTCTTCTTCGATTTCAGGCATGAGTCACTCCGGGGGAGTTGATGGGGGGAGGGAGGATGGGTCGTCGTCGATTCGCTCGACATGGACTTCCTCGACGTCGATCACACCGGAACGTGGACGACGCCGTTGACCGGCTTGGGCGCTCGGCCCGCCCGTCGAGAACATGAACCCGCCGCCGGGAAACGATGTCGAAGCATCGCCAGCGAGGGTGGTGACACGGGTATTCACCCGCTTGAGCACGATGCGGCGAGCGATTGCACGCAGCGGCGGGATGAACATCGAGAGGCCGACGGCGTCCGTGAAGAAGCCCGGCGTCAGTAGGAGAGCGCCGCCGAAAATCATGAGCGCTCCGTCGACGAGCTCGGTCGACGGCATGTGGCCGCCGCGGATCTTGTCGGTCACACGAGTCCAGGCGCCCGAGGTCTGCCAACGCATCAGCGCGCCGCCAATGAGGCTGACGGCTAGCAACGAAAGCAGCGATGTCGCCCAACCGAAAGTGTCCGCAACCTGGAAGAGCACGTACAACTCGACGATGGGCACGACGATCAGCAGCAAGAAGATCAGCCCGAACATGAACACTCCAGTCTACGGGCGATTCGTGTCATCGGCCCTTCGGCCCGGTTTCATGCGCCGGTGAGACCCCGCGATAACCCATTTGGGGCAGTGTTTGTGCAGCCTGGCTGGGTCGCTACCCGGCTGATTGCGGCTGGCAGGTTGGGCACCAATAGGTGCTTCGAGCCTGTTCTCCGTGGTGTTGCATCTCGATCGTGGTTCCGCAGGACCTGCAGGGTTGGCGCTGGCGGCCGTACACCGCGAGCCCGCCGGGCACCGTTGTGCGTGCGCCGCCTTGGAGGTTGGAGCGCAGCTGTTTTGACGCAACTCGCCACAGCCGCTCGCGGGTCGCCTGGTCGACGTCCTCGATGGCAGCGAAGGGGTCCGTGCGACACGCCCAGAGTGCTTCGCTTTTGAAGACGTTGCCGATGCCGCAGGCGATGCGCTGGTCGAGCAGCGCTTCTGCGATCGAGATTCCGGCAGCGGCGAAGCTTGTGCATCGTTCGAGGACGACGTCGAAGTCGACGTCGGCGGTGCACAAGTCAGGTCCCAGATGCGAGATCGGGGTCGGCTCGGCGCCCTCGCGGTAGGTCTGCACCACGGGCGCGGCGAAGCAGACGGCGATCCAACCGGCGACTTCGACGACCGCACGAGCGAGGTGCGGTCGTTCTTGCCAGCGCTCATTGGTGCGGTAGAGGTGCCACGAGCCGGTCATCTTCATGTGGCTGTGCAGCACGAGCCCGCCGCCAAAGCGAATCAGAAGATGCTTGCCGACAGCTTCGACGGCGTCGATGGTGTCACCGAGCTTTGGTCGATCCCCGCGGAGCCGCGCAGCCTCGAACCGAATGAGTTCGGCGCCTGCGAGCGCGGGACGTAGCCGGCTCGCGGTTCGGTGAATGGTGTCGCCTTCAGGCATCGGCGACGACCGTGCTCAGCGTTCGAGCCAGGCGCGGAAGGTCTCGTTGCCGCGGTCGCCGGTCTCGGTGACATGCACACCGTTGACGGCTTCGGCGATCACGCCGACCGAAGGCAGGGGCACCTTGCGAGGCGCCGACCCACGAACCTGCTTGTAGATGTGCACGACATCGGCGAAGCGCATGAGCTCAGGGCCGCCGTAATCGCGAACTCGTTGCGAGGGACCGGCTTGCACCAATCCAACGACTCGACCGGCGACGTCGTTCGGCGACACGGGCTGAATTGGCGTGCCGGGCGGAAGCGGGAGCCACGGCCCGTGCAGCAACTTCTCGGTTGCCGGGTGCGTGTGGGTGATCCGCTGAATTGTGTAGTCGAGCCCGGCGGTCTGTTCGACGACCTGCTCGGCTTGCCAGAGTGACTTGCGGTGTCCGAGCGAGCTTGTGTCGGCGCCGACGCGAGACACCAGAACAAGGTGGACGCCGCGGTCTGCGCAGGCGGATGCGAGCGAGCGCACGGCCAGCGGGATGTCATCGCTGCCGCCAGGGCGGACATCGGCGACGTGCACGACGGCGTCGATGCCATCGAGTGCTGCGCTGACGTTTGCGTGGATGTCGAGGCCAACGGCGATCTCGCCATCGGCGACGAGGTCGTGGTCGATCGCCGTGATCGAGCTTGCCGGATCACCGACCGCAGCGACAGGGGCCAGCCCGTGGCGAACGAGCCGGGGCAGGATGGCCGCCCCGACGGGTCGATCGGTTCCAGTCACCAGCACCCGTGTCATCGCGAAAACGCTACCGCCGGATAGGTACGGCCGTGTCGTGGGGCCATGTTTGTCACCTCAGGTACAAGAACTGACCCGATGGAGTGGGAGGTCTCCACCGGGCCAGCAGTCCCCTCCACGGAGAAGTAGGAGGAGGGGCCGATCTGGGGGAATCGGCGTCGAGTGATGCAACAGATTTCGTGTGTCGCTATTCCAAAAGGGTCAGCGAGGTCAGTCACGCCTTGCTACCTCTTCGCGGACGCGCTTAGCGATAGGTCCAGCCGCGGTAGCCGCGAGTAAATCCAGCCCCTTCGAGGTGTGTTGTCAGCGGCGACTCGCTGACGGGCTCGCCGTTGATCTTGGTGATCTCGAAACGGACTCGTCCGGCGCTCGCAGTGTCGGCGAGTGCGCTCGCCCAACTCGGAGTGACCGCGGCGTCTTCGAAGGTGACCAGGCTCTTGCCGCCACGCTCGACGAACACGAGCGGTCGGCCGTCTTGGAGCACGACAAGCGCGCCTGCGGAACGGGACGGGCGAACATCGGACTCGGGCCACGGCAATGAGGCGCCGAACGGTTGGCCTGGGTCGGTCGCGGCCAGGACGATCGTCTCGCCGTCGTCGGTCGATCGACGTAAGCGATCAACCGCGCCGGCGAGTGCGAACTGGGCGGCGCCGAGCCCGGCAACGAAGTAGCCGCGCCGCACCTTGCCCTGGTCTTCGAGCGCTCGCAAGATCGGATACACGCCCGCGAAGCCGCCGAGGTTGCCTTCGCCGAGCGCGGCTTCTCGGGTCAGCACGCCGTAGCGCTCAAGGAGCTGCACGGCGCGGGCGTGGGCCGATGCCGTGGCGTTCGGTCGCGGTTCGAGCAGCGGGGCGACGAGCGACCAACGGCCAGCCGCAGTCGGAGGTCCGGTAGCGCTGAGGCGTCCGGGGCGGGGCCGGCGACGTGATCCCGCGGCCGCTTTGGATGGCTTCGACGATCGTCGGCTCAGCAGTGCGCGCACAGGTGCGAGTGAGTCGTTGGTGACTTCGCCAGCCCATACGAGATCCCAGAGTGCAGCGAGCACGTCGTTGTCGGCGTAGCTGACGCCGGCATCGGCACACGCTCGCACCAGGTCCGGCCAGAAGCTGGCGCCGCGTTGGCTGAGCAGCCCACGAATCGCGTCGTGGACATCGCCTTCGACTGGTTCCTCGGGTGGGGGAGGCGCGAGCAGCGCCGCTTGGTCCCGGAACAGCAGCCGGATGCGACCATCGTTCTGGCCAATCGAGCCTGCACCGATCCAGATCAGGTCGCCCGAAGTGCAGAGCGCGTCGAGGTCGGCCGACGTGTAGTCCACCATGCGGACCGGCAGGACGTCTCGCTCCAGCACCGACGCCGGGATCGGTGCGCCTTGTAGAACGGCGAGTACATCGACCAAGCCGTCGATGCCTCGTCGAGGTGTGCCGACGCCTTGCCACTTGGGCAGGAAGCGCGCCAGCGCATCGCCCTCAACGGGCTCGACCTCTTTGCGGAGTGCAGCCAAGGAGCGACGGCGGAGCCGACGAAGTACGTCTTTGTCGCACCACTCGCGATCGGTGCCTTCGGGGCGGAACTCGCCGCGAACGACGCGGCCAGTTTCTTCGAGCGCTTCGAGCACGTCGAAGACTCGGTCGGTGCCGACCCCGAAGCGATGCGCGACCTGGCTGGCGAGGAACGGGCCATGGGTGCGAGCGAATCGCTCGACGAGATCATGCAACGGTCGATCGACCGGATCGGTGAACGCAGTCGGAAGTCCCGGTGGCAGGGCGACACCGATGGCATCTCGCACACGAGCAGCGTCTTCGGCGGCGACGACTCGGCGCTCATCCGCGATCGATGCTTCGAACGCTCGGCGCTGTTCGACGAGCTGCGCGACCCATTGGGCGGCTGCGCCCGGTTCAGAGACCCGGGCCTCGAGTTCGAGCAGCGACTGCGGCCCCAGCTCGCGGAGCACATCGTGCAGTTCGTCTGGGTCGCGGGCGGCGCGCACGTCGACCAGGCGTTGCAGTTCGAGTTCGAGGTCGGCCATGACCTCGGCGTCGAGCAGGTCACGGAGCTCTTCGGCCCCCAGCAGCTCGGTAAGGAGATCGCGGTCAAGGGCCAACGCAGCAGCTCGGCGTTCGGCGAGCGGTGCGTCGCCTTCGTACATGTAGACGGCGATCCAACCGAAGAGCAGGGACTGCGCGAACGGCGATGCTTTTGGCGTTTCGACCGGCACGAGCCGGATCGTTCGGTCATCGATGCCGCCCAGAACCTTGCGCAGCGCGGGCAGGTCGAACACGTCGTTGATGCACTCGCGAACCGTCTCGAGCAGGATCGGAAAGTCGGGGTACTCCTTGGCCGTGGTGAGAAGATCGGCGGCGCGTTGGCGTTGCTGCCACAACGGCGTGCGGCGATCGGGGCGCCGCTTGGGGAGCAGCAGCGCTCGGCCCGCGGCCTCGCGAAAGCGCGACGCGAACAGCGCAGTTCCTGGGAGCTGGTCGATGACGATGCGGTCGATCTCGGCGGGCGCGAAGGTGAACAGTTCGAGCGGCAGTTCTTCGAGATGTTCGGGGAGACGCATGACGATGCCGTCGTCGCTCCAGATCATCTCGACGTCGGTGCCGAGCTCTTCTTGGGCCCGTGCCCGAATCGCCATCGCCCACGGGGCGTGGACCTGCGCCCCGAACGGGGTGTGGATACAGACTCGCCAGTCGCCGATCTCGTCTCGGAACCGTTCGACCACGATCGTGCGATCGTCAGGAACCGAACCGGTCGAGTCGGCTTGCTCATCGAGGTAGCCGAGCAGGTTGTCCGCGGCGAGCGCATCGAGGCCGACCTCGTTCACCAGCCACGGCACGGGGTCCTTGTGGTCACGAAGCTCGCGAGTGAAGGCGCCCATCGCTTCGCCGAGTTCGAGCGGGCGCCCGGGGCCGTCGCCACGCCAGAACGGCATCTTGCCCGGCACGCCGGGAGCGGGTGTGACGATGACTCGTTCGAAGGTGATGTCTTCGATGCGCCAGCTTGATGCGCCGAGCAGGAAGACCTCGCCGGGACGGCTTTCGTAGACCATCTCTTCGTCGAGTTCGCCGACGCGGGTGCCATCGGGAAGAAAGACACCGAACAGGCCTCGGTCGGGGATGGTGCCGGGATTGGTGACGGCGAGTCGTTGCGCTCCTCGACGTCCGCGGAGTTCGCCGTCGACGCGGTCCCAGACGATCCGCGGTCGCAACTCGGAGAACTGCTCGCTCGGGTAGCGGCCTGCGAGCAGGTCGAGAACGTTGCGGAGGACGTCGTCGCTCAGTTCGGCAAAGTTCGCAGAGCCGCGCACGACGCGGGCCAGGTCGTCGACCTTCCAGTCGTCCATGGCGCACATGGCGACGATTTGCTGGGCGAGCACGTCGAGCGGATTCCGTAAGAAGCGAGTCGACTCGATCAGCCCGTGCTGCATGCGATGCGCGACCACGGCGCCTTCGAGCAGGTCGGCCCGGTGCTTGGGGAACAGCTTGCCCCGGGAGATGTCGCCGACGTTGTGTCCCGCTCGGCCGACCCGCTGCAAGCCTCGGCTGACCGCTCCGGGCGATTCGACCTGGACGACCATGTCGATCGATCCCATGTCGATGCCGAGCTCGAGCGAGCTGGTCGCGATGAGGCCTTTGAGCGTGCCGGACTTCAGCTCGTCTTCGATGATCGTGCGCTGCTCGCGAGAGATCGACCCATGGTGCGCCTTGACCAGCACCGGCTGCTCATCCTCGTCGACTGGCGGTGCGAGGATGGCGTCGACATCGCGGTCGAGCGCGTCGAGTCGCTTCTCTTCGGCCAGATCATTGAGACGGTTCGCGAGTCGTTCGGCCAGGCGTCGGTTGTTGACGAAGACCAGCGTCGAGGTGTGCTGCTCGATCAGTTCAAGCAGACGCGGATGGATCGCGGGCCAGATGCTCTTGCGCACGGGTCCGGCCGATGCGGGCCCGCTCTGGGGTTCGTCGACGATCTGGCCGAGGTCGCCCATGTCGTCGATGGGTACGACGACTTCGATGTCCATCTCTTTGCGGATGCCGGCGTCAACGATCGTGACGGGCCGCCACGTGCCCAGCGGGTCACCCTTGCTATTGCTCTTGCCGGCAGCGGGAACGGCGCCATGGCCGCCCAAGAAGCGGGCCGTTTCTTCGAGCGGGCGCTGGGTCGCGGACAGGCCGATGCGTTGCGGTGGCGTCTCGCAGTTCGCTTCGAGCCGCTCAAGCGTGAGCGACATATGGGCGCCGCGCTTGGTGCCTGCGAGTGCATGGATCTCGTCGATGATCACGGCCTCGACTCGCTGCAGGCCCTCTCGAGCCCGGGAGGTGAGCATGAGATAGAGCGACTCGGGCGTCGTGATCAAGATGTCGGGCGGCCGCCGAGCAATCTGGCGACGCTCTTGCGCGGTCGTGTCACCCGTACGCACGCCCACGGTTGGCTGCGACGTCGGTGTGCCGAGTCGTTCGGCCGCGAGGGTGATGCCCTTGAGCGGTCCGCGCAGGTTCTTGTCGACATCGACGGCGAGCGCGCGCAGCGGCGACACGTAGACGATTCGCGTGTGGGGATCATCGGGATCGGTGGGTTCTCGGGCCAGTCGGTCGATGCCCCAGAGGAACGCGCTCAACGTCTTGCCTGAACCGGTCGGCGCGAGGATCAGCGTGTGGTCGCCCTCGGCGATCGCCGGCCAACCCTGCACCTGCGGAGGGGTGGGCTCGGCGAAGTTGGTCGCGAACCACTCCCGCACGGGCGGCGAGAAGAGATCGAGCGACATCCCCCGATGCTACGGCTGGCGTGTGACCGGGTCGCAGCCGAGTTGCGGGTTCAGCTCAGGACGTGGGCGGAGTCGCCGGTGTCGATGATCGCCAGGCGGCGTGTCGCACGAGTGAGCGCGACGTAGAGCGATCGCAAGCCTTGCGGTTCGAACTCGACGATCGAGTCCGGCTCGATCACGATCGCCGCATCAATTTCCAGGCCTTTGACCATCGAGACCTCGATGACCGAGACCTCCTTTTCCAGCGCACCGGCATAGGCGACGCCGTGGTCGATCTCGTGGGCATTGAGAAACTCGGAGACGTCTTCGGCGGCACCGGTTGCGCAGATTACGGCGATGTTGCCGGCGCCAATGGCGGCTCGCTCTTCGGCGATCGTCGTGGCGAGCGCAGTTCCGAAGTCGTCTGGGTTGGTCGTGACGAACCGGGGCGGATCACCCTCAGGGCGAACGGCGCGTGGTGGGGTGAGCCCCGGCATGGCGAGCTTGAGCACCTTTGCGGCCAGCTCGATCAGCGGGCCCGGCACGCGGTAGCCCATGGTCAACTCGTGGCGAGTGACGCCCTTGTCGGTGGGCAGCTGGTCGACGACGCTGTCCCAGTCCTGGTGCGCCCATGCGCTGGTCGCCTGGGCGATGTCGCCGACGATCGTCATCGAACCGTTCAGTGATCGACGCCCGATCATGTGGAGCTGCATTGGTGACAGATCCTGGGCTTCGTCGATCACGATGTGGCCGTAGGTGCGCAGGTCGTGATCCTTGTTCTTGCCGGATCGAGGGCCGACGAGCTGATGCGCTTCGTCGAGCACTGGAACGTCTTGGGCGGTCCAGAGAACTTCGCTGTGCTCGGTGCGGGCCCGGTAGAGGCTGTCGATCGACCCGCCGAAGTAGCGCTCGCCGGCGGCTCGCAGCAGCGCCTTGGAGCCGTAGAGGTCATGCAGGAGCTCGGTTGCCGACAGGACTGGCCACATCCATTCGAGTGCCGCTCGCACTTCGTCAGTCGAGTGCAGGTGATCGCGCAGTTCCTCGGGGTCGACTTCGTAGCGGCCCGAGTTGGCGAGCTGGTCGTAGAAGTCCTCGAGGATGAACTTGCGTCCGTGGTTGTGGAAGCGGGAGCGGCGTCGGGTGCGGGCGATGAGCTCTTCGGACTGACGCACGGTGAACCGAAGTCGCTGCACGCCGTACGGCACGACCAGGTCTTCGCGTAGCGGACGCTGACGTTGTCGCACGGCCCGGCGCACAACATCGGTCATGCGGAGGTCGCCCTTGATGCGGGCAATGTGGAGCGCTTCGTTGCCGCGCACGCGGGCGTCGGTCACGAAGTCGCCGAGCACGGTGAGCTCGACACCGGACTCGCCGAGCGACGGAAGCACCTGCTCGATGTAGGTTAGGAACAGCCGGTTCGGGCCAATGACCATCACGCCCTGGCGGGCCAGCGGGAACCGATGCGTGTAGAGCAGGTACGCGGCGCGGTGGAGCGCGACGACGGTCTTGCCGGTGCCCGGTCCGCCCTGGACGATGACGGCACCCGACAGCGGTGCGCGAATGATCTCGTCTTGCTCGCCTTGGATCGTGCCGACGATGTCGCCGAGGCGACCGGAGCGAGCGGTCTCGAGTGCGTTGACCAAGGTGCGTTCGCCCTTGATTGACGAGCCGTCGCGATCGTCGTTCTCGTCGAGTTCGCCAGTGAAGAGTTCGTCTTCGATGCCGAGGAGTTCGCGGAACCGTGTGATGAAGTGGCGGCGACGGGCGAGGCCCATTGTTTGGCGCCCGGTCGCTCGGTAGAACGGCTCGGCGATCGGTGCCCGCCAGTCGACGACGAGGGGGTTGCGTTCTTCGTCCCAGACGGCGACGCGACCGATGTGATAGGCGTCGCCCTCGGTGCGGTCGATGCGACCGAAGATGAGTGACTGGTCACCGATGTCGAGGTCGTCGAGTCGGTCCTGGACGTTGGCGGCGATGACGTCGCGCTCGTAGCGAGCCTGGTGGGTGCCGCCCCGTCGCGATTCGACATTGTCCGTGACGGTGCGGGCCGACTCGCGTGATCGATCGAGGTGTCCGTAGGCGCGCGAGATGTACTCCTGCTCGGCGTCGAAGTCCGGATGTTCGCTCTGCGTCATGCATCGCTCCCGGGCGAAGCACGGGTGAGCCCTGTGCGGTCTCGCCCGAAAATTGGGGTACTAAATCGTAGGGGCGGCGGCGAGAAATGGCGCCGTGGCGAATGACACCCTTGCTTGCGTCGTGGGGCGGCTCGCTGGCGGCGGCACACCGCGGGCAAACGGTGGCAATGGCCGGCGGCCCGCTGGCTAGGGTCCTCACGTGCTTCCACTGATCTGCATCGATGTCGACGGAACCCTGGTTGGGTCGTCGCACGTCCCGACCGACGTGGTGTGGGCCGCGGCCGAGGCCGCGATTGCCCGAGGCCAGCACCTGGCACTCTCGACCGCACGTGGCGCATTCGGGGTGACGATGGACTACGCACGGCGTCTCGATCCGAACGGCTGGCACATCTTCCACAATGGCTCGTCGCTGGTGCACACCGGCACGGGCGAGATCCGCAGCCAGCTGTTGCCGACCGAGGCGTTGGACCAGGCATTGGAAGTCGCGGAGCGCAGCGGGTGGGTGCTCGAGATCTACAGCGCGGACGACTACATCGCGGATACCGATGCCGATGCCGCCGTCGAGCACGCAGCGATGCTCGGCCTCGAGCACACGCCTCGCTCGTTCGATTCGCTCAAGGGCGACGTGGTGCGGGTGCAGTTCGTCGTTCCGCTCGAGGTTACGAAATGGGTCCAGAGTGAGATGGCAGGTGTCGGCGTCGATGTCGTCGCCGCGACCTCGCCCGTCATGCCCGGCACGGCGTTCATCTCGTGCACGACCGCCGGCATCAACAAGGGCACGGCGATCGGCCAGATCGCCGAGCAGCTCGGCACCACAGCCGAACGGGCGATGATGGTCGGCGACGGCCCCAACGATCTCGATGCGGTCAAGGCAGCTGGCCACGGCGTCGCGATGGGCAACGCAGTCCAAGAACTCAAGGACATCGCTCGCCACATCGTCGCCGACGTCGACAACGACGGCTTGGCCGAAGCACTCGAACTCTCCGCCACTCTCTGACGGCCAATCCCGGAGCGGCTCGGCTCGACCAGACGGCCGGATAGCTCGATACGGTCTAGGGGTGGCTGCACGGGCTGATCTGACGGACTCCGCTTTCCTTACCGCATGTCGAGGTGAGCGTCCCTCGCACACGCCGGTGTGGTTCATGCGCCAAGCCGGCCGCTCGCTTCCTGAGTACAAGGCCGTGCGCGGCGAAGGCTCGATCAACCAGGCCATCGCCGACCCCGAGCGAGCCACCGAGATCACACTCCAGCCGGTCCGCCGCTACGGCGTCGACGCGGCGATTCTGTTCAGCGACATCGTCACCGCAGTGCACGCCATCGGGTTCGGCATCGACATCAAGCCCGGCGTCGGTCCCGTCGCCGAGAAGCCGATCACGAGCAGCGACGACCTTCCTCGGCTGCGCCCGCTCGAGCCGGAACAAGACATCCCCTACGTGCTCGAAACGGTCCGCAACTTGGTCGGCGAACTCGACGTGCCGCTCATCGGCTTCGCCGGCGCTCCGTTCACTGTCGCCAGCTATCTGATCGAGGGTGGGCCGTCGAAGAAAAAGGCCAAGACGAAGTCGATGATGCTCGACGCCCCGGATCTCTTCGAGGCGATCTTGGATCGCCTCGCCGATCAGGCGATCGCCACGCTCACCGCCCAGGTCGAACACGGCGCCTCAGCAATTCAGCTGTTCGATAGCTGGGCCGGCTGTCTGAGCCCGTCGATGTACGAGCGCTTCGTCATGCCCGCCAGCGCCAAGATTTTCGAAGCGGTCGCCTCGCTCGGCGTGCCTCGTATCCACTTCGGGATCAACACCGGCGAGCTGCTGACCCGGTTCCGCGATGCGGGCGCCGATGTCGTCGGTGTCGACTGGCTCGTGCCGCTCGCCGTCGCTCGCGAACGCCTCGGCCCCGATGCTGTGCTGCAGGGCAACCTCGACCCCGTCATCTGCCTCGCTGAATGGCCGTCCGTGCAAGCCGCAGTCCGCGAGGTGCTCGCCAGCAACGGCGGCCACCCCGGACACATCTTCAACCTCGGTCACGGCGTTCTTCCCGAGATCAACCCCGACATCTTGAAGCACGTCGTCGATCTCGTACACGCCGAAGGGCACCTGGCCGGCACCCCGTGACCATCCCCGACGCGCCGGTTGTCGTCGTCGGCGGCGGGATCGCCGGGCTCGCGGCTGCGTGGCAGCTGCAGCGAGACGGTATGCCGGTGCGGCTCCTCGAGGCAGACGATCGGGTCGGCGGCAAGATCCGCACGACCGAGTTTCTTGGCCGCAAGGTCGACGAGGCCGCCGATGCGTTTCTCGCACGGGTGCCACATGGGATCGAGCTGGCTCGTGAGCTCGGCCTCGAGGATCAGCTCATCGCACCCACGTCGCGCAAGGCGCAGGTCTGGACCTCGAACGGTCTTATGCGCTTGCCCGAACCGAACGTGCTGGGCATCCCGCTCGACCGCGATGCAGCCGAAGCGCTGCTCGGTCCCGAGGCCGCCGAGGCGATCGACGCGGACCTCGCCCGGACCGAACCAGATCCCGTGCGTGACCGGGACACGATCGGCTCACTCGTTCGTCGCCGCTTGGGCGACCGTGTGCACGAGGCGCTCGTCGATCCGCTGATCGGTGCGATCAACGCGGGCGACACCGACGAGCTCGACCTCGTTGCATCGTCGCCACAGATCCTGGCCGCGGCCCAAGCTGGCCCGAGCCTGGTCGGCGCATTCCAGAAGCAAGCCGCGGGCCGTCGCAGCGATGCGCCGGTCTTCCACTCGTTCGAGGGCGGCATGACGACCCTCGTCGATGCGCTAGAAGCCACGCTCGGCGACGTGATCGAGACCGGCTCGACCGTCGAGTCCATCGATGAGCTGCCCGACGCCAGCCTGCGAGTGTCGTTGGCCGACGGCGATGCAATCGCCGCGTCGGCTGTGGTGCTGGCCGTCCCGGCACCGGTCGCTTCCGTGCTCGTCGACGACTGGGCCCATGCGGCCTTGACGCTGTCGGCCATCCCGATGGTGTCGGTCACGCTCGTGACGCTTGCGTTCCCCGTGGGCACGATCGAGCAGCCGAGTGAGCTCAGCGGCTTCGTGGTGCCTCGCTCCGATCCGAGCTTGACGATCACGGCCTGTTCGTACGCCACCCAGAAGTGGCCGCACCTGGCCGGATCCGGCGACGATGCCGTCGAACTACTGCGCCTCTCGGTCGGGCACGCCCTGGATCAGGACACGCCGAACCTCGGCGACGACGCACTGCTCGAACTGGTTCGCCGCGACGTCACGGTCGCACTCGGGATCACGGCAGATCCTGTGGCCCATCGCATTTCTCGCTGGCCCGGTGCGTTCCCGCAGTACCTAGCTGGACACCTCGACCGCCTCGCTCGAGCCGAGGGCGAACTGAACCCGAGCGGCGTGTTCCTCGCCGGCATGAGCTACCGCGGCATCGGGATTCCTGCGAACATCGACCAAGGCCGCACCGCAGCGGTGTCGGCGATCCTGCATGTCCTGGAGGAGGACTGATGGCGCACGGCGACGACCGCATCATGATGCACAACCCGAATACGGGTCGTGAAGACTCGACGATTGCCGTCGCCATGTACGAACCCGTACGCGATGCGATCCTCGCCGCAGTGCACGACGAGCCCGGCATGCGGTTCATGGACGACCTGTTCCACGCCGTCGAAGACCGCACCGATCCCGAGTTGTGGGCCGATGCCTCGGTTAAGTGGTTCACGACAACGGTCAAGTTGCACCTCGAAGCGACCGGCTTGCTCGAACGCCACGGCAGCCCGCAACAGCTCACACTCACTGACCAGGGGCGTTCGGCCCTCGAAGAAATCCAGGCCTAACGGGAAGACCGCTACGGTCAAGAGGGTTCCTGGTTGACCAGACTCAATGTCGGAGGCTCACACCATGCAGATCGATATGACCAACGAAGCAGCCGAGTTGCTTGACAAGCGCGGCGGCATCATGGCCATCGACTTCATCAAAGCGGTTGGTTGAGGCAAGGTTGCCGAGGTGTCGGTCGACACCAATACGAAGAACAAGAACCTCGCTCCCTATCGCCGGTTGAACCACGAGGACTTCAAGATCCTGATCACGCCCTCGCTCGTCGGCATGGCCAAGTCCATGCGCGTTGACACCAAGGGCGGCTTCCGCAAGAAGCTCGTCGTCGAGTTCGACGACGGCACCGGCGGAGCTTGCGAGTTGTGAGCTTTGCGAGCAACTCGGTGAGCGAACGCAGTGAGCGGCCGGAGCTTGCGAGATCTGAACAGGTCTGACCTGAACCGTGCGGGCTGTTGACGCGATCGTTGAACGCAAGATCGCAGACGCGCGCGAGAACGGATACTTCGACAACCTGCCTGGTGCTGGGAAACCGATTGCGGATCTGGATGTTCAGCGTCCGGCCGGATGGTGGGGTGAGCGGTTCGCCAAGCAGGAACGTCACCAGATGTTGCGTGACGAGCTTGCCCGGTCGATCCGACGAGGGATCCCGGCAATGCAGCGAGCGACCGGCGCAGACCAGGCCGATCGGGTCGCGGATCTGAACGCCCGCATCGACGGCTACAACCGGATCACCACCGTCGCCCCGCTTCCTCGGCTCGAAGCCTCGACCGTCTGGCAACCCTGAACTCTTTCTGACCCGAACTCTTTCTGACACGAACTCTGCCCGACCCCGAGCCGGCCGACCGAGCTAGGGGCGGCTGCGATGAGTAGTCTCGGCGCGATGGACATCGAATTCTGGGTCGACCCTATTTGACCGTGGTGCTGGGTGACCGCCCGTTGGGTGGTCGACGAAGTACAGCCGAACCGCGACGTCAATGTCGTGTGGCAACCAATCAGCCTGCTGGTCAAGAACAAGCCGGCCGAGGACTCTGACTACTACGCCCCTGTCGCGTTCACGCACAAGCTGCTCCGCGTGATGGAAGCCATCCGTGCTGCCGAAGGCGACGGTGCTGTGCAGCGCTGGTACTGGCACACCGCGAGCCTCATCCATCACGACAAGAACCGTGACTTCGATGTCGCCGACGAGCTCGAAGCCGCCGGTTTCGATCGCAGCTATGCGGTCGCGTTCGACGACGAAGCACTCGACGCGGAGATCGAATCCCGCATGCAGGCCGGACTGGACCTGACGGGCGACGATGTCGGTACGCCGATCATCGCGATGGATGACACGGCCGGAAACCGCGTCGGCATCTTCGGTCCGGTCATCACCCGCGTGCCGCCGACCGACGAGTCGCTGCAGCTGTGGGACGGCATGATCGCGTGCACGACCATTCCGGGCTTCTGGGAACTCAAGCGCACCCGCACCGAACGGCCCGAGTTCGGGGAGCGTCCAAGCTGAGCAAGCCCACGCTTGCCCGCATCGTCGGCGCCGACCAGATCGGTCGCCGACCCGCCGGGTTCCTCTCGATCCTGGCTGGCGGACTCATCGCCTTTTCCATGCCGCCCTGGGGGTGGTGGCCGTGCGCGTTCGTGGGGCTCGCCATCTTCGAGCGACTGCTCGCAGGCCAGCCTCGACGCACTCGGTTCATCCGTGGCTTCACCGTTGGTCTGTGGTGGCTGTTCCCGGCGACCTTGTGGATGTGGGACCTCACGCCGCCCGGGTATCTGATCCAAGGGCTCATGTACTCAGCGATGTATGGCGTTGGCGCCATGCTTGTACCGCCTGACCGGGGGCGACGGATCGCGTTCCCAGCACTGTTCGTGCTGGTCGCGTTGCTGCGATGGAACTGGCCGTTCGGCGGCGTCCCGCTCGCAACGCTGGCGATGACCCAAGCCGACGGTCCGCTCGGTCCGACTGCTCGCCTGTTCACGACGCTCACGATCGTCGCACTCGTCCCCATCGTTGGTGTCGCACTGAGTGCAGCAACCCAGCGCCAATGGAAGTCGGCCGGCATCGCCATCGGGGTCGTGCTCGGCGCATGGCTGTTGGCGTTGGTCGCTCCGAGCGGCGAAGCGATCGACACCCGCGACATCGCGATCGTGCAAGGCGGCGGGCCGCAGAACACGCGGGCGATCAACTCCGATGCCCGCAAGGTCTTCGAGCGTCACCGCGAGGCCACGGGTGGCGTCGAAGGTCCGGTCGACTTCGTCTTCTGGCCCGAGAACGCAATCACGACGAACGGGCCGTTCACCGATTCGCAGGAGTACGCCGAGATCACCGAGCTGGCCCGGCGCCTTGATGCTCCGATGATCGTTGGCGTGTTCGAGAGCTTCCGGTTGGAACGTCTTGAGGCCGATGGCTTCGACGTCGATGCCGATCTCGCTCCGGTTGCCTCAGACCGAGGTTTCAACCTCAACGCGCAAGTCACGGTCATGCCTGACGGCACGGTGCTCGACCGTTACGACAAGTTGCGTCTGGTCCCATTCGGCGAGACGGTGCCGCTGCGGTGGCTGATCGAACCGTTCGCCCCAGCAGCACTGCCGACACGCGACGCTCGAGCTGGCGCCGGACCTGCCGTGCTCGACACGGGCACCGGCGCTACGGCCGCCGTGTCCATCTCGTGGGAGATCTTCCACGACGACCGGGCCCATGACGGCATGCGCAACGGCGGCGAGATCCTGCTCAACCCGACCAACGGTGCGTCGTACTGGCTGACGATTCTGCAGACCCAGCAGGTCGCTTCTTCACAACTACGCGCGATGGAAACGGGCCGCTATGTCTTGCAGGCCGCGCCGACCGGCTTCAGCGCCATCGTCGAACCCGATGGCACCGTCATCGATCGCTCCGGTGTGAGCGAAGCCAAGGTCATCCAAGGAACCATCGAGCTTCGAACCGGCAACACCTGGTCGACCGTGCTCGGTCCCTGGCCAGCGATGCTGGTCGCGTTCGCGGCGATGGGCTTGGCCTGGGGTCGAGCCCGTTCGGAGCCAGGCGACGAGGACAGCTCGACGACTAGCGTGGCCGCATGATTGCAGCGGTGGGAGACACTCCATATCGGGTCGTGCTGGTCTTGCACATCCTCAGTGCGATGGCGGCATTCGCACCGGCGTTCACCCACCCGTTCCTCATGAATCAGTCCAAGGAACTCGGCGACGGGCATCGGGGCGTCATGGGGTTTCTGGCCGCGAACGGACGCCGCATCTATGCGCCGGCGTTGATCGTGGCTGGTCTCTTCGGCTTCGCACTCCAAGGCATGTCGTCGGGTGCCTGGTCGTTCACGCAGTTCTGGATGATCGGCGCGGTCATCGTCTGGGCGGCCATGAACGGCGTGCTGCACGCACTCATCATGCCGAACGAGGCCAAGATGGCTGATGGCGACGCAAGCGCGCAGCGTTTGGTGGACATCGGTGGCCAGGTCATCACGATCCTGTTGATCGTCATGCTCTGGCTCATGGTGTTCAAACCCGGCGTCTAGAGCGCCAGGCCGACGAGCGACTCAGACATGTAGCGACTCAGACCTGTTGCGACTCAGACCTGTAGCGACTCAGACCTGTAGCGACTCAGACCTCGATCATCAGGGTGACAGGTCCGTCATTGATGAGCTCGACCTTCATGTCGGTTCGGAAGATGCCCGTCTGGACCGGATCAACACCGAGATCTCGCAGCGCATCGAGCACCGAGTCGACGAGGGGCTCGGCGACCTCGGGACGAGCGGCATCGACAAAGGCCGGACGTCGACCCTTGCGGGTGTCGCCGTAGAGCGTGAACTGGCTGACGGCGAGCACGGCGCCGCCGACGTCGAGCGTCGACAGGTTCATCTTCCCGTCGTCGTCTTCGAAGATGCGCAGGTTCGCGATCTTGTCCGCCAGCTTCGCTGCCTGGGCGGGCGTGTCGTCGTGGGTCGCGCCGACAAGCGCCAGGACACCGGTGCCGATTTCGCCGACGATCTCACCCTCGACCCGCACCCGGGCTTCGGACACTCGCTGCACTAGTGCTCGCATGGCACGGAGCGTAGGCGCACTGCGCCAAGACGGCGATGGCAGAAATCGTGGGAAGCGTGACATTGACGCCACCGCACGGTCTGCGGTCTACTGCACGTGTGACCGACCGGCGTGTGGCCTTTGCCCTCTACCCCGAACTGCAGCCGCTCGATCTGTCGGGCCCGTTCGAGGTGTTTGCGACGGCCAACCATGTGCTCGACTTCCTTGAGCGCGACGAGCCTCGCTACGAGCTCATCGTCGCCGCCGAAGCAGCAGGTCCCGTTCGCTCCGAGAGCGGCATGACCTTGCACGCAGATGTTGCGTTTGCCGACGTCGCAGGGCCTCTTCACACCATCGTTGTCCCCGGTGGCTCGGGCGCTCGCGACGAGCAGCCCGCGCTCGTCGAGTGGCTGCTCAAGACAGCGCCAGACGCCGAACGCATCGCCACCGTCTGCACGGGGACCTTCTTGGCTGCCGCGGCGGGGCTGTGCGACGGACGCCGCGTCACGACCCACTGGATGTGGGCAGGTGCGCTCGCCGAGACCTATCCCGCCGCGACTGTCGATCCTGATCCGATCTACATCAACGAGGGCAATCTGTGGACGTCGGCGGGCGTGACCTCGGGTATCGACCTGGCGCTCGCGCTTGTCGAAGAGGACTGCGGCGCCGAGGTCGCCCGCAACGTCGCCCGGCTGCTTGTCGTGTACTTGCACCGACCGGGTGGGCAGAGCCAGTTCGCCGCACCGGTCTGGAGCAAGCCAGCCGAAGGCGCACCGATCAAGGACGCCTGCGACATCATCCACGCCGAACTCGCTGGCGATCTCAGTGTCGATGCACTCGCCGCACGAGTCGGCATGTCCTCACGTCACTTCTCCCGCTGCTTCCGTTCCGAGGTCGGCGAGACCGTCGCCCGTCATGTCGAACGACTGCGTGTCGAAGCGGCCCGCCAGATCCTCGAAAAGGAATCTGTCGGCATGGACTCGGTCGCTCAGCGTTGCGGCTTCGGAACCGCCGAGACCTTGCGTCGGGCCTTTCATCGCCGGCTGTCGATCAGCCCCGACGCGTATCGGCGCCAGTTCCGCACGACCGTGTTCTCGAACGCCTGACCCACCAAGACTCACTCAGAAAGCTGACCCACTATGCAGATTGCAGTTGCCCTGTTCGATCGCCTCACGGCGCTCGATGCCATCGGCCCCTACGAAGTTCTCCAGCGCCTCCCCGAGGCGACGGTGACGTTCGTGGGCGAAGAGAAAGGCGAGGTGCGCACCGATAATGGCTTCCTCGGGATGACCGTCGACGCGACGTTCGACGAGGTGCCAAACCCTGACGTGATCGTCGTGCCCGGTGGCGTTGGCACTCGCCAGCTGATGGATCCGCACCCGATCCATGACTGGCTGCGTTCGGCGCACCAGACGTCGCGTTTCACGACCTCGGTGTGCACCGGCTCGATCGTGCTCGCAGCCGCTGGCCTGCTTGACGGCATGGAGGCGACCACCCACTGGGGCGCCTACGACACGCTCACCGGTCAGGGTGCGATCGCGACCGGCAAGCGCGTCGTCGAGCACCTGGACGAGCGCATCATCACCGCCGCGGGCGTGTCGTCGGGGATCGACATGGCATTGCGTCTCTCGGAGCTGCTTGTTGACGACATCGCCGCCAAGGCGATGCAGCTCATGATCGAGTACGACCCACAGCCACCCTTCGACTGCGGTGCGATCGAGAAGAGCGACGACGTCGTGATGACGCGACTCATCGAATACGCCGCCACCAAGAGCTAACCCAGAAATCGTTCCAGGTTCGATTTCAGGTCGGTCTTGTCAGACTTGTTAGTGCGCGCCGAGGGCGAGCAAGGCCATCGCTCCAGCCTTGTCGAGCGGGTCGTTGCCGTTGCCGCACTTCGGTGAGACAACGCAGCTCGGGCAGCCTTCGGCGCAGGCGCACTTCTGCAGCAGGTCGAGCGTGGCGGCCAGGTGGCGGCCGGCAACGTCGTAGCCAAGCTCGGCGATACCAGTGCCGCCCGGGTAGCCGTCGTAGATGAAGATGGACGGGTGCTCGGTGTCGGCATGCAGCGCTGTCGACACACCGCCGACGTCCCACCGGTCGCAGATCGTGAAGAGCGGCAGCATGCCGATCATCGCGTGTTCGGCGGCATGAAGCGCCCCGGGCAGCTCGCTGACCGCAACACCTGCGTCGAGGCAATCCTGATGGTTCAGCGTGTACCAGAAGGCCCTCGTGATGAGTCGCTGCGGGTCGAGTTCGAGTTCTTCATTGGCGATGACGCGGCGAGTGCGGCGCTGGCGTCGCTGGTAGCCGGTCACCTGCGTGGTGACCTCGACCACGCCCAGGAACAGGTCGAGCGGGCCGACCGCCTGCTTCTGTTCGGTGCCGAGGACCGAGATGTTCGTCGTCGAACTGGGCTGGGTGTACTCGTCGCTATCTGACCGATCGACGACCGCGGTCAGACGATCGACGTCGTATTCGACGACCTTGAAGGTCTCGCCGCGGTGTAGGTAGATCGCACCCTGATGGACGAGGCGTGGCGCTCGTGATTCGTCGACCGTGCCGATGAGTGTCCCGTCGGTGTCGACGATGCTGAACTCGTTCGCCGAGCCAGAGCGCAGCCCGATGCCGCGACTCGGACGGCCGGCTCCGGACCACAGGGCGACTGGCCCATCGTCGGTGCCGCGCACGACGCACAGGTCCGCCATCACCAGTTCTCGGACGCCGTCGTCGATCGTGTCGGGCCAGTAGTCGTGGTCGTGGTGGCCGAGTGGCAGCTCATATGCCGCACACGCCAGATGTGGCTCAACGATGAACGGATTCGTCACGTTGATGACCGCAGGCTCGGGCGGCCTCGAGAAACACTCGTCGGGGTTCGCCATCAACCACTGATCAAGCTGGTCGTCGCCGGCGACCATGATCGTCAACGAGGTTTGGCCCTTGCGACCAGCGCGGCCAGCCTGCTGCCACATCGAGGCGATTGTTCCGGGGAACCCGCTCAGCACGCAGGCATCGAGGTCCCCGATATCGATGCCGAGTTCGAGCGCATTCGTCGCAATGACCGCCGAGACCTTTCCGGTCGCCAGCTCGTCTTCGATCTCGCGCCGCTCGCTGGCGAGGTAGCCACCGCGATAGGAGCGAACGATGTTGGGGTCCAAGGCGTTCACCCGACGACGAACGTCGCCGGCGATCAACTCGGTGCCCTTGCGCGACTGGGCGAAGGCGATCGTGCGATGCCCAGCATTGACGAGTGCAGCGACAGCCGACGCGGTCTCTGAGGTCGTCGAGCTCCGTGCGCCCGACGCGGGATCGAGCAGCGGCGGGTTCAGCAGGGCGAAGGTGCGCGGCCCGGTTGGTGAACCATCGTCGTCGACCTGGGTGACGGGCAGTCCACAAAGCTCAGCGGCGAGGGCGGCGGGGTCGCCGATCGTCGCCGACGTGAACGCGAACGTCGGCTCGCTTCCGTAGTGCCGAGCGACGCGCAGTAAGCGACGCAAGATGTGCGACACGTGGGTCCCGAACACGCCGCGCAGGACATGCAGTTCATCGATGACGACGTAGCGAAGGTTCTTGAAGAAGGTCCGCCACTGCCCATGGTTCGGCAGCATCGTGCCGTGGAGCATCTCGGGGTTCGTCAGGATCGTGTTCATCCGATTACGAACGAAGCTGCGGTGCTCACGAGGCGTGTCGCCGTCGAACGTTGCTGCCTGCACGACGTCGAGGCCGAGCGATGCCATCGACCGAAGCTGGTCCTGGGCGAGTGCCTTCGTGGGGAACAGCAGCAGCGACGTCGACCGGCCCGCTGACTCGAGCGCGGCCTCGGCGATCGGCACCTGGTAGCAAAGCGACTTGCCCGACGCGGTACCGGTCGCGATGGCGACGGACTCGCCACCACGCAACAAGTTGATCGCCTGAGCCTGATGGGTGAAGAAGCGATCGTGGGGGAGGGCCTGGATGAGCTCGTGCGGCAGCGGCGCGTGAAGGTCGCCGAACCGTGCCGGACGAGCGGGCCAACGTTCGATGTGCACGATGCGGCCATCGTCGTCGAGGTGCTGCAACAGTTCTTCGAGCGCATCGTCTACGGGTGCGCCAGGGTCGTGCTTCACCGCCCCATCGTAGGAACCCCGTGTGACGCGATCGGGGATCATTCCGAACAGGTGTTCCCGCTGCCCGGCTCGTGACGCGAGCGCTCCGGGACCAGACCCGCGGCAAGGCGAGCTGCGGGGCCACTGGGGCGACGCGCGGCGGGTTGCGTTGGTGAGGTAGCGTTAGTGCCCGTGATCGAGCCCACCTTCGAGGTTGCCCGCTACGGCGCCTGGGCCGTGATGCGCGTCAGCGGTGAAATCGATATGGCGACAGCCCCCAAGCTGCGCCAGCATGTTCAGAACGTGACCGCCCGCGGGCTCGATGGCCTCGTGCTTGACCTCGACCGAGTCGACTTCATCGACAGCACCGGACTTGGTGTGATGGTCGGCGCTGCCAAGCGCATGCGCATGTCTGATGGGGCACTGCGGATCGTGTGCTCACAGCGCCATCTGATCGAGCTTTTCGAACTGACGCGCCTCAACGAAGTTTTCGACCTGTTCGAGACACTCGACGACGCGCTCGCCGACGTGCCATCCGGAGAAGCTCCATGAGTAACTTCGAGATCGAGATCGAGCCGAAGTTCGACCACCTCGCGATGGTCCGAAGCGTGCTGTCGCATGCGCTTGCTGCCGAGCCCGTGCTCAAGCAAGAACGCATGCAAGATCTCCGTCTCGCCGTGAGCGAAGCCACGACCAATGCGATCGAAGCCCACCGCGACAACGACGTCGAGGATTCGGTCAAGATCAGCATTTCGATCGACGACGTCGGCGTAAGCGTCGTCATCGTCGACCGCGGCCCGGGCTTCGACCCTGGTCAGCTCAAGCCGCACCCTCCGGTGACGGACCCCGAGCGCCTCGAGTACGAGCGCGGCCTCGGCGTCACGCTCATGCGCCGGCTGACCGACGAGTGCCTCATCGATCCGACGCCGACAGGCACGACGGTCACCCTGCGAATGTTGCGCTGACTGAGCCCTGTTCGCTGAGCGGTCGGACGCTCTGTCGCTGAGCGGTCCGTAGCGGTCGTTCACAGAATCAGCATGCGGGTTGACATGCCCTGAAGGCTGGAGCCACGAGCCCGCCGGTATCCTCGGTCGGCGATGGCCGGAAACACCAACTTCTCGGACCTCACGTTCATTGGGCAGGACTCGTTCTTTGCTCGACGGTTCGCGCGGCCCTTCGCCCGCTTCCTTGCGGTCGAAGCCGCGGGCGGCATCTTGCTGCTCATCGCTACGGCGGCAGCCCTCATTTGGGTGAACTCGCCGTGGGGAGACAGCTACGACGCCTTCTGGGGTTCGTCGGTCGACCTCTCGGTCAATGGCATCGAGATCTTCGCTGGCCACTCGCTGTCGGATTTCGTCAACGACGCCTTGATGGCTGTCTTCTTCTTCGTGGTCGGCCTCGAGATCAAGCGCGAGCTGGTCGACGGTCAGCTCCGCAACCCGCGCGACGCTGCATTGCCAGCGTTTGCTGCAATCGGCGGCATGGTCATTCCGGCCGCGCTCTACCTGCTGTTTAATGCGGGTGGGCCGGGCCAAGACGGCTGGGGTATCCCGATGGCGACCGACATCGCGTTCGCCGTCGGCATCGTGTCGCTGCTCGGCGACCGCGTGCCCCGCAAGCTCAAAGTCTTCTTGCTGTCGCTGGCGATCGTCGACGACATTGGCGCCATCATCGTCATCGCGCTCTTCTACTCGTCGGGCATCAGCACCGGCTGGCTGATTGCCTCGGGCGCCATGATCATCATCATCTTGATGTTGCGCCAGCTGAGGGTTTGGTACATCCCGCTCTACATTCTGCTGGGCGCGATCTTCTGGTGGACGACGTTCCGCAGCGGCGTCCACGCCACGATCGCCGGCGTCATCCTGGGTCTTCTGACCCCAGCCAAGCCGCTCCAATCCGAAGACGACACCCGCACCATCGCTCGCTGGCTCCGAGACAAGCCCGAGGTGTTCCCGGTCGACGTTCGTTACGCCGGCTTCCGCATCCGTGAATCCGTGTCGGTTGCCGAGCGACTCGAATCATCGATTCACCCGATTACGAGTTTCGCGATCATCCCGATCTTTGCGCTCGCCAACGCGGGCGTGCGTATCAACGGCGACATCTTGTCGGCTGCCTTCCAGTCGCCGGTCATGTGGGGCATCGTCGTCGGCTTGGTTGTCGGCAAGACAGTCGGCATCACGCTGCTGAGCTGGGGTGCCGCGCGCCTTGGCCTTGCCACGATGCCAAAAGCCATGACCATGCGCCATTTGGTCGGTTTGGCGATGATCGCCGGTATCGGCTTCACCGTGTCGTTGTTCGTGAGCAACTTGGCCTTTGCGGGAGCTGACGACCACAGCGACGAGACCGCCTTCGTCGTCGAAGACCAACACGGAGCGGCGACGCATGACAGAGGCGAAACAGAGGCGGGAACCGTGGTTTTGAGCGGCGATGAGCCGGTTGTGCTGGCCTTCGCTGAAGACAGCGGCGCCTCGTCTCCGATCGAGGACAACGCCAAGATCGGCATCTTGTTGGCCTCGGTCCTGGCGTCTGTCGGCGGCCTGTTGATCCTCTCGGGTGCAGGCGTCGACGACGACGACGAGGACGATTGATCCAGGAATCTCGCGGATCGTGCGGACTTCGGCACGCTCCGCGTCTACATTCCTAGTGCGCCTCGCCCGTGAACCGCGGGCCTACTGCCTCCCCAAGGTTCGGTTTTTGTGAACATTTCGCCAAAGCGTCGTCTACTTGTCGCCGGTTGGGTCTGTGCCATTGTCGGCATGGTGCTCGGCACGCTGACGCTCACGACGTCGACCGCCAACGCCCAAAACCCGGTCGTTATCTCGACCGAGGACTACGTGGTCGCCGATGGCGTCACGACCCAAGAGATCGTCATCACGCTTGCTCCGAGCGGAAACAATGTCGCAGCGGTCACGGTCACCATCGACTTCGATCCTGCAATCGTGCAGCCACAGATCAACGACGCGAACAACCAGCCGATCTGCACCCCGCAGAACGGGTTTACGGGTTCCTGCGGTCCCGTAGACCCGACCGATCAGCTCCGGGTTGCGCTCTTCAACTTCAACGGCGTGTCCGACGAGGTTGAGATTGTCCGTATTCCTTTCGACATTGTTGGTAGCGGTGTTTCGCCGCTCGACATCGAAGTCGAGACGGTCGCCGATGCTCAGAGCATTCGTCTCTCTGCGGCAGTGACCGATGGTTCAATCACGACGCCTGGTGGCGAGCCGACCCCAACCCCGGTTCCGCCGACGCCAACGTCAACGCCGACGGCAACGCCAACGCCGACGGCAATCCCGGTACCGCCGACCCCTACACTGGTACCGCCAACGCCGGCTGCAACCCCAGCAACACCGACGGCTACGCCGATGCCGAGTGCGACGCCAACGGCCTCGCCGACGCCGACCGCAACGGCAACGCCTGGCCCGACCTCAACGCCAGCTCCGACGAGCACGCCGGGCCCGACGAGCACCGCTGCTCCGACCGTCGTTGCCCAGCAGCTCGCTGATCCCGGCAACTTCTCGAACGCTCCGAGCGTCTTGTCACTGTCCGGTGGCGAAGCTGCCTTTGTCGTGCCCGACGCCCAGCCAGGCGAACTCGGTATCGGTGGCGGCGACGCAACCGGCGCCGCAACCGGCTCGAACGATGCTGGTGCCGCAGCTCAGGGATCTGGTGCGAACACCAGCCCCGGACTTGCTGCAACTGGCGCAGAGACCCCTCTGCTCGCTACGGCTTCGGTCGGCCTGCTTGTCCTCGGTGGACTGCTCATGGTCGGCGCTCGCCGCCAAGACGAAGACTGAGGCCCGCTGAGCGGCGCTTCTGAACGCCGCTCGCAACCCTCAACCACGGTCAGAAGCAGGCTTCGTTTGCCGCGCTCGTCGGGCCTCGATGGGCCTGCTGAGCGGGGCCAAAAGATCAGACGTCACACGTGGCGGGTGCAAAACCACCACTCACTGTGCTTACCCTTGCGCTCGTGGGACACGCACTAGTGATCGTCGAGAGCCCGGCCAAGGCGCGAAAAATCGGCGAATACCTCGGCGATGGCTACATGGTTGAGTCATCGATTGGACATATCCGGGACCTGCCGCGCAACGCCGCAGATGTCCCCAAGGCCTACAAGGGCGAGAAATGGGCCAAGCTCGGCATCGATGTCGACAACGACTTCAAGCCGCTCTATGTGATCAACGCGGACAAGAAGGATCACATCAAGAAGCTCAAGTCCATGATGAAGGACGCCGACGAGCTCTATCTCGCAACGGATAAGGACCGCGAGGGCGAGGCCATTGCCTGGCACCTGCTCGAAGTCCTGTCGCCTCC
>CAZEMU010000032.1:26369-28338 GCA_964513315.1 uncultured Acidimicrobiaceae bacterium
GTCGTGATCGACGAAGCCCGCGCCAACCAGCTCGTCACCGAGCTTCAGGGCCAACCTTCAGAGGTTCGCTCCGTCGAAGCCAAGCCGTACCGTCGCCGCCCCGCAGCGCCGTTCATCACCTCGACGCTGCAGCAAGAGGCTGGCCGCAAGCTCGGCCTGTCCGCCTCGATGGCCATGCGTGCCGCCCAGGGCCTGTACGAAAAGGGCCTGATCACCTACATGCGTACCGACAGCACGACGCTGTCGGCCGACGCGCTCGAAGCCGCCCGCAACGTGATCATGGACAAGTACGGCAAGCAGTACCTGCCCGACGAAGTCCGCACCTACGACAAGAAGGCCAAGGGCGCCCAAGAAGCCCACGAGGCCATCCGCCCCGCCGGCAGCGAGTTCCGCACGCCCGAGAGCGTCGCCGACGAATGCGTCAAGAGCGAAGCCCAGGTGTACGAGCTGATCTGGAAGCGCACCGTTGCTTCCCAGATGACCGACGCAACCGGCGAGACCGTCAATGTCCGTGTCGGCGTCGAGTCGACCGCAGGCACCGACACATTGTTCTCCGCCAGCGGCACCGTGATCTCGCATCAGGGCTTCCGCATGGTGTACATCGACGGCGATGGCGACGACCTCGCCGACCAGGGTGGAGCGCTGCCCCAGGTCGGACAGGGCGATCCGCTCAAGGCCGACGGCATCGAAGCCTCGGGCCACGACACCCAGCCGCCGGCTCGCTACACCGAAGCCTCGTTGGTCAAGAAGCTCGAAGACCTTGGCGTTGGCCGCCCGTCGACGTACGCGTCGATCATTGGCACGATCCAAGACCGCGAGTACGTCTGGAAGAAGGGTTCGGCGATGGTGCCGAGCTTCAAGGCATTCTCGGTCGTGAACCTGCTCGAGCAGCACTTCCCGAACCTGGTCGATTATGAGTTCACCGCCCAGATGGAAGTCGACCTCGACTCCATCGCCGGCGGAAACGAAGAAGCCATCCCGTGGCTACGACGCTTCTACTTCGGGCACGAAGAAGATCCGGGCCTCAAGGAAAAGGTCGACAATCGCCTGGGCGAAATCGACGCCCGTGCGATCAACTCGATTCCGCTTGGCGTCGACTCGAACGGTCAGATGATCGTCGGTCGCGTCGGCAAGTACGGCCCCTATGTCCAGCGTGGCGACGACGAACGCAAGTCGATCCCTGACGACATCGCACCCGACGAGCTGACCGTCGAAAAGGCGATCGAGTTCCTCGAAGCGCCTGACGGCATCGAGCTCGGTGACGACCCGGAGACTGGCTTGCCGGTCATGGTCAAGGCTGGCCGCTTCGGTCCTTACGTGGTTGTCGGCACGCCCGACGACTACCCCGACGACGTGAAGCCCAAGACGGCGTCGCTGTTCAAGTCGATGACACCCGAGACGGTCACCTACGAAGAAGCGATGAAGCTGCTGTCGCTTCCTCGCGAGATTGGCCGTCATCCCGAGGACAACACCCTCATCACCGTGCACAACGGCCGCTACGGCCCGTACCTGTCGAAGGAATCGGCCGAAGAAGGCAAGAAAGCCGACACGCGCAACATCGGCGAAGAAGAGAAACTGCTGACGATCACGCTCGACGAGTGCCTCGAGATCCTCAAGCAGCCCAAGCGTCGTGGACGCGCCGAACCGAAGCCGCCGCTGCGTGAGCTCGGCATCGACGAGGTCAGCGAAAAGCAGATGGTGATCAAGGACGGCCGCTTCGGCCCCTACGTCACCGACGGCGAGCACAACGCATCGCTGCGCAAGGGCGACACCGTCGAAGAGATGACCGACGAGCGAGCCAGCGAGCTGCTGGCGCTGCGTCGTGAGCGGGCCAAGAACGCCCCGGCCAAGAAAAAGAAGAAGGCCACCAAGAAGAAGTCGACGGCCAAGAAGAAGGCCACCAAGAAGAAGTCGGCTGCAAAGAAGAAGGCTCCGGCCAAGAAGGCCGCGGCCGAAACGTCAGACTGAC
>CAZEMU010000032.1:28438-35199 GCA_964513315.1 uncultured Acidimicrobiaceae bacterium
TCTTCGCCCAGCCGGGCAGCGGAACAGAGCAGCCGCTACTTCACTGGCTGGCAGGCGTTACGCAAGCGTGTGTGGGGCACCGACGAGTTCCTGCGCCTCTGGCTGGCCCAGGTCGTCACGTCGACGGGCGAGTGGGTGTTCTTCCTGGTCGTCGCAATCAAGGCCGCCGACGTTGGTCGCGGCACCCCCGAAGGCGCCGTTGCCCTCGTGCTGCTCGCCCGCCTCGGCCCCGGCTTCTTCTTCGGCCAACTCGCGGGTGTGCTCGCCGATCGCTGGGATCGCCGCAAGCTCATGGCTGTCTGCGACATCGCTCGAGCGGCGACGGTCTGCGCGTTCCCGTTCCTTGACCATGTGTGGCAGCTCGTCTTGCTGTCCCTGGTGCTCGAAGCGTTCACCCTGTTGTGGATCCCCGCCAAAGAGGCCATGGTCCCCAACCTGCTCCCTCGCAAGCACCTACCTACGGCGAACACGCTGTCCGTGTTGGCGACGTATGGAACGTTTCCGCTCGCGCTGCTGTTGATGCTCGTGCTCAGCGGTGACGGCGGTCAGGACACGGCGATCGGGTTCTGGTTCGACGCCGGCACCTTCGTCGTGTCAGCGCTGCTGATCATGTCGATCGTCGAGCGCCGCACATCGACGGCCCAAGCCGAGTCCTCGACTGCGATCGACGACGACAAGCTCGATGTCGGCAGCATCTGGGCCGAGATGCGAGACGGCTGGCGGCTCGTGTTCGGCGACCCAGTCCTGCGCGCCGTGAATCTGGGCCTGGCGGTTGGCCTCGTCGGCGGCGGCATGCTCGTGCCGCTCGGCACCGTCTACGCCACCGAGGTCCTCGGTGCCGACAACCGTGGCTACTACGGGATGCTGATGGGCCTTGGTGCAGGCCTGGGCGTGGGGGTGCTTCTCTTGCTGGGCGTGTCCGAGCGGATCAACCGGCCATGGGTGTTCGGGCGAGCGGTCCTCGTCGCAGGTCTGGCGCTGCTCTCGGCGACAATCTTCGACGTGCTCTGGCTGGTGATCTTGCAGCTCGGTGTCGTCGGCGCCGCGGTCGGCGTGGTCTACATCCTTGGCTTCACCATCATCCAAGAGACAACCGATGACGAGATGCGCGGCCGCGTGTTCGCGGCGTTTTACTCGTTGGCCCGAGCGGGCGTGCTCGTGGCGATGGTCGCTGCACCCGCGCTTGCGGTCTTCTTCGATCGGATCACCGAACTGTCGGCCGACGGTGCCGTCGGCGTGCTCGGGTATCGGCTGCTGATCCCGGGCGTTCGGATCACGTTCTGGCTCGCCGCGCTGATCATCATCGGCGCAGGCTGGTTCGCGATACGCACGCTGCGGGGAACGACACCCGACACCCCCACGTTGCGTTCGGTCGACTAGCAACCGATCACTGTGTAACGCGGACGTCGTCGCCGGGTCTGGGGTTCGGCGGGGCAAAGGGTCTCGTTCGCAAAGGGATGGCGGATATCCCGAGGAGAACCCATGAAGGAACGATTGACGCGCCCGTTGGGCGTGCTCATCGCCGGCATTGTGAGCGTCACGCTTGCAGGATCGGGGCTCGTCGCCCAGGTGTCGGACACTGTCGAGGTGCGCAACAACCAGATCGCATCCGAGGCGTACGAGGCGCCAGGCCCGGTCGTTGCGCTCGAGGTCGGTACCTTCGCCGACGGAGGCGACTGCACCAACGCGATCTTTGAGCCGGACGGCATCGTTGATACGACGTTCCAGGGATCGATCGATCTGGCGACCTACATCGAGACGGGCGCCGACTATCAGGTCATCCCGCTCAGCAGGTTCTGTCTGACCAACACCGGGAGCGAAGACGGCGAGGTCTTCGCGACGCTGCTGTCTCGAGTGAGCACCGAGGCCGCTGACTGCAACGCAACCGAGCTTGCGGCAGAGCAGACACTTGTCGATGCAGGTGACGCAGCCGCGGTCACCTGCGCTGCGGGCGAGTTGGGCGAACTTGATCAGGCCGGTTCGATCACGGCCTTCCCTGTCTTCGGGCAGGACTGCTATCAGCAGCAGGCGTTGTTTGGTCCATCGGGCGCAGTTGGCTCGACCGTTCAGATGAGCGCAGTCGACGCACTGGTGCTTGCTCCAGGCGAGGTGTGCGAAGTCGAGATGCGCTTCATCTTGACGAACGAGATTGCAGCCGCTGTCCCGGCTGCAACGTCTGACCTGCTCAGCTTCGATATGGCATTCACGCTGGTTCCGCAGGCATGACTCCCAGGCTGCACCGGACGTCGCTGCACCGAGCTCTGTTGCAGGGGGCTCGAGTGGCAAGTGCGCTCACCGTTACCGTCGCGCTGCTGCTGGTCGGGCTTCGCCTGATTGGTGGACAACTCGATGTCGTGGAGACCGGTTCGATGGCGCCGGCGATTCCTCAGGGAGCGCTTGCGATTTCGATGCCGGTTGATGCGGCCGATGTTGTCGTCGACGATGTGATCACCTTCGGCGGGCCAACGGGTTCGCTCGTCATGCACCGCGTGGTGGACGTCTTTGAGAACCAGGGACTCCACCGCTACCGGACCCAGGGCGACGCCAACACGACGCCCGACCCTGGTCTGTTGCGCGAGGCGAACATCGAACGTCGCGTTGCGTGGTCTGCGAACGGTCTCGGGTGGGCCGCTCGTGCGGTGCAGCCGCCAATCGGCGTGCTGTGGCTGATCGGACTTCCGCTCCTTCTGCAGTTCGCAGCCTGGGCAGTTGGCCGACGCACGTCGGCAGCGACCCTTGTCGATGAACCCATCGTCGATGAGCCCATTGTCGACGAACCCCGTGCTGACGAGCCCGTTGTCGATCTCGCCGAAGGCGTCGCAGAGCTGGCCTCGGTCACGTCCTAGCCCGTCACGATTTCTGTGGACATTTGGCGTCGACTGCTGGCGCCAAATGTCCACAGATCGGATCTGCACGGCGGGTGTCGGCGCTCGGGAGCAATAGTCTGCACAGGTGACTCGGGGGACGTTCATCGCGTTTGAGGGAGGCGAGGGCTCAGGGAAGTCCACGCAGGCCCGTCGAATCGCCGAGACACACGACGCCTTGTTGACCCGACAGCCGGGTGGCACCGAGATTGGCGCCTCGATTCGAGAGCTGTTGCTGAGCACGGACACCGAAGGCCTGAGCCTGCGGGCCGAGGCGTTGCTCATGGCTGCCGATCGTGCGCAACACGTTGAGGAGCTCATCCGGCCGACGCTCGATGCAGGTCGTCATGTGGTCTGCGACCGGTACTTGGCGTCGTCGCTGGCGTATCAAGGTGCAGGGCGTGAGTTGGGCGAACCCGAGGTCGCAGCGCTGTCCGCGTTCGCGGTCGATGGGTTGCTTCCTGATCTGATTCTGCTGCTCGATGTGCCAGCCGAAGTTGGTCTTGGTCGCATCGATTCGGCACCCGATCGGCTTGAGTCGCTCGGTGGCGGGTTCCACGACCGGGTGCGTGCGTCGTTCCTCAGCCAGGCCACCGCGGACCCGCAGCGCTGGCTCGTGATCGACGGCACCCAACCGCTCGACGCCGTGACTGCGGCAGTCGATGCCGCGCTCCAGGAACGACTTGGGTGGACGTTGTGATCGACGTCGAAGCCGCATGGTCGACGATCGTCGGTCAGGTCGAAGCCGGAGCGGCGCTGCGATCCTGGGCGGCTGATCCGCTCCATGCCTATCACTTCGTCGGCCCTTCGGGCACGGGCAAGACGCAGGCCGCGCGAGCGTTCGCCGCTGCGGTGCAAGCACTCCATCTCGGCGGACCCGACGGTGCCGATGACGAGGCCCGTGATCGCCAGATGCGGCTCGCGCTCGAAGACAAGCATCCCGACGTCGAGTGGCACGAACCGGCTGGCACGTCGCTGCTCGTCGGCCAGGCTCGCGACACGATCATCCCGTCGGCGTTCCGCAAGCCGGCCGACGGCCCTCGCCGGATCCTGATCATCGACCGCTTCCACGACGCCACCGACCAAGCGGCGGCCGCGCTCTTGAAGACGGTCGAAGAGCCACCTCCGAACGCGATCATCATCTTGTTGGCCGAGTCGATTCCGCAGTGGCATGTGCCGATCGCAAGCCGGTGTGCTCGGATTGAGTTCCCTCCGCTGCGCCACGCCGACCTGGCCGGATGGCTGGCCGAGCAAGGCGTCGATGCGTCCCAGGGCGCGACGCTTATCGAAGCGGCCGCTGGCGACCTGCAGCGGCTGAGCTTGCTGATCGAAGATCCGGGCTTCGCCGAACGCGCCGCGCTGTGGAGTTCGCTTCCGACGACGCTCGACGGCTCGGGCGCCACCGCTGGTCGGCTCGTGCGAGAGCTGACTGCGCTGATCGCCTCGGCATCGGAGCCGCTGGCAGAACGACACGCCCGCGAGCTCGAAGAGCTCGACGCTCGCGAAGAAGCGCTCGGCACCCGCGGTTCGGGCCGGTCGCAGATCGATGCCCGTCACAAGCGTGAGTTGCGCAAGCTCCGGACCGAGGAAGTGCAGTTCGGCTTGCGGGTGCTGGCCCGCCGCTACGGCCGCGCCGTCGCCGAGGGCGGAGGGCCGGACATGGTCGCTGCCGTCACGAGCTTGCGCGATGCCAACGAGGCGCTGGTGAGAAACCCGAACGAGGCGTTGTTGTTGCACAACCTCTTCTGGAACCTGCCTCGGCTCTGAGCGTGTCAGATTCGGATCGGCCTGAGCCTCACATCGGCACCCTCAACGAGGGTTCGCTGCATGCTGCGCTGAAGGAGCGCTACGCCGAGCCTGGCGACGAGTTCGAGGTGCCGCTCGATGGCTTCGTGATCGACGTGCGCCGGGGCAATCTCCTGATCGAGATCCAGACTTCGAACCTGGCGGCGATGGGCCGCAAGCTCGACCGGGTGCTCGAGGAGTATCAGGTGCACTTGGTGCATCCGATCGCAGTCGGCACGTGGCTACAGCGGCCCGACGCCAAGCCTCGCAAGTCACCCAAGAAGATGACCGTCTACAACATCTTCGACGAGCTGGTCAGCGTGCCGACCCTGCTCGACCATCCGAGCCTGACGCTCGATGTTGTGCTGACCAACCAGACCAAGATCCAGGTCCACGACCCCAAGGCCCGGCGTGGGAGGGGCGGCTTCCGCACCGTCGACCGTCAGCTGCGCGAGGTCATTGCCGTCGAGACGTTCTCCACCGTCGACGATTTGTGCCGGCTGTTGCCTGACGGCTTGCCGAACGACTTCACGACCGCGGACCTCGCCAGCCTGGCCGGCGTGCCCCGCGAGATCGCACAGAAGATGGCCTACTGCTTCCGGCCGCTTGGCGTCTTCGTCGAAACCGGCCGCACGAAGAAGGGCATCACCCACCGACTCGCCTGAGCCGCTAGGGCATCAGGTGGCGGGTGAAGTACTCGTGGATGATGTCGGCCCGTTGCACTCGGTGCACCGGTGAACCCGAACGGGACAGCTCGTGGTTCTCGCCCGGGAAGAGTTGGAACTCGACCTCTTTGCCGAGCATCGTCATCGCGTTGAACAGCTGCCACGCCTGGTCGGCCGGACAGCGCAGGTCGTCTTCGGAGTGGATGATCAGCAGCGGCGTCTCGATGTCCTTGACGTAGCTCGTCGGCGACATGCGCACGTACTCGTCGGGATCGTCGTAGAACTTCGGACCGATCTCGGCGTGGAAGAAGCCGCCGATGTCCGACGAGTGCTCGAGCGACAACAGGTTGTTCGCCGCCCGCTCGGAACACGCCGCCGCAAACCGGTTCGTGTGGGTGACGATCCAGCTGGTCATGTAGCCGCCGTAGGAGCCGCCGAGCACACCCATGCGATTGGCGTCGATGAAGTCGTACTTGGCGAGTGCTGTGTCGACGACCGCCATCAGGTCGTCGTAGTCGAGCCCGCCCCAGCCGCTGCCGGGCGCGGTGTGGTGCTTCGGTCCGAGGATTGCTTGACCCCACGCTTGCTCTCGGCCGGAGCCGCCCCGAGGGTTTGAGTAGACGACGACGAAGCCCTGGCGAGCCTGCATCTGAACCTCGTCGAAGAAGAAGTTGCCGTATTGGGTGAACGGCCCGCCGTGGATGTTGAGCAGCATCGGGTATTTCTTGGCCGGATCGAAGTCGTGCGGCGTGACGATCCAGGCGTCGACCTCGATGTCACCCGACGGAGCGAGGAAGTGCTCCGGCGGCTGTGGCTCGACTCGGGAGACGAATGCGTGCCCGTGGTTCGTGAGCTGGGTCGTCGTTCCATTGCGCAGAACGAACAGCTCGCTCGGTGAGGTCGCGGTCGACGCGGCATAGGCGACGACGTCGTCGACTGCGGACCAGTGCGTGATTGTGAGCTCGCCATCGGCGATCACGTCGACGGCACCTGTCGACAGGTTGAGCTTGGCGAGGTGGGTGTCGCCTCGATCTTCGAACGACGTGACGACTGTCGTGTCGTCGATGAACGCGGGGTTCGACCCGCACTGGGTTGGTGTCCAGGTGCGATCGACGGCGTGGCTCTTCCAGTCGGGCGTGCCAACCTCGCCGACCGTTAGGACGCCGATGTGTTCGTTCTGCGGCACCGTTGTCATGTCGTCGATGCCTCGGACGAGGACGCCGCTGCCATCGGGCATGACAACGGGGGCGCCGTAGCCGCCACTCGCGTCGGTCAGAAGCTCGATGTCGGCTTCGGTCGCGTCTGGGTCGGCATCGATCGATACGACGCCGATGTCGTTCGTGAAGTCGTTCGGGAAGCGGTTCACCGTCATCGCGAGGCGGGCGCTGTCGGGGAACCAAGCGGGCGATGCGCACTCCCATGGACCGGGCGTGATGTCTCGCATCGG
>CAZEMU010000033.1:0-33695 GCA_964513315.1 uncultured Acidimicrobiaceae bacterium
TGCGCTTTTCGTTGTTCACGATGATCTCGGGAGCACCGAGATCGAGCAGACGCTTCAGGCGGTTGTTGCGGTTGATAACCCGGCGGTACAGGTCGTTGAGGTCAGAGGTCGCGAAGCGGCCACCGTCGAGCTGCACCATCGGGCGCAGTTCTGGCGGGATGACTGGGACAACGTCGAGCACCATGGCGCCCGGGTCGTTGGCACGGTTGCCACGCTCGTCGCGGCGGTTGAATGCCGTGACGATCTTGAGCCGCTTGATGGCCTTCTGCTTGCGCTGGGCCGACAGCGGACGCTGTCCCTCTTCGGGGTTGATGGCGGCGCGGAGCTTGACTTCTTCTTCGTCGAAGTCGATCCGGTCGATGAGCGACTGGATCGCATCGGCGCCCATGCCGCCTTCGAAGTACTCGTTGTAGCGATCAGCAAGTTCACGCCACAGCATTTCGTCTTCGATGATCTGACGAGAGAAGAGGCTCTTGAACTGGTCGAAGGCCAGCTCGATGAGCTCGAGCTCAGCTTCGTACTCTTCGCGGATCGCTTCGAGGTCCTTGTCAGCGGCCTTGCGGCGCTGCTTGATCTCGTTGTCCTTGGCGCCCTCGTCCTCGAGCTGCTTGAGCTCGGCTTCGAGTTCTTCGGTGCGCTCCTGGAGGCGGAGGTCACGCTCTTTGGCGATGTCGTCCTTCTCGAGCAGCATTTCCTTTTCGAGCTCGTCAAGGTCTTCGTCGCGCTTCTCTTCGTCAACCCAGGTGACCAGGTTGGCGGCGAAGTAGATGACCTTTTCGAGTTGCTTGGCCTTGAGCTCTTCCTTGGGCTCGGTGCCCATGAGCAGGTAGGCCAGCCACGAACGGGTGCCACGGAGGTACCAGATGTGCACAGCGGGAGCTGCCAGCTCGATGTGACCCATGCGCTCGCGGCGAACCTTGGAGCGGGTGACTTCGACGCGGCAACGCTCGCAGATGATGCCCTTGAAGCGGATGCGCTTGTACTTACCGCAGGCGCATTCCCAGTCCTTGGTAGGACCGAAGATGGTCTCGCAGAAGAGGCCGTCCTTCTCGGGCTTGAGCGTGCGGTAGTTGATGGTCTCCGGCTTCTTGACTTCGCCGTTTGACCAGGTACGGATGGAATCGGCCGTTGCTAGGCCAATCCGCAGGTGAGCAAAATCATTGACGTCGAGCATCAGCTGCCCATCCTTTCGGCTCGTTCACGGGCTCTCCGGGCGTCCTCCTCGTCGGAGCCACGCTCCGGACGAGACAGGTCGATGCCGAGCTCTTCAGTGGCTCGGAAGACCTCGTCGTCAAGCTCGCGCATTTCGATCGAGGATCCGTCGTGGTTGAGCACCTCGACGTTGAGGCAGAGCGCCTGCATTTCCTTGATGAGAACCTTGAAGGACTCAGGAATACCGGGCTCAGGAATGTTGTCGCCCTTGACGATGGCTTCGTAGACACGCACACGGCCGAGCACGTCGTCGCTCTTGATGGTGAGCAACTCCTGCAGGCAGTAAGCGGCGCCGTAGGCCTCGAGTGCCCACACTTCCATCTCACCGAAGCGCTGGCCACCGAACTGGGCCTTACCACCAAGTGGCTGCTGAGTGATCATGGAGTACGGACCCGTGGAACGGGCGTGGATCTTGTCGTCGACCAGGTGGGCGAGCTTCAGGATGTACATGAAGCCGACCGTGGTGCGGTTGTCGAACGCTTCGCCGGTGCGACCGTCGAAGAGCTGCGTCTTACCGTCGTCACCGATGAGGCGTTCGCCTTCTTCGGATTCGGGGTTGATGTTGCGCAAGATCTCTTGGATGGTCGGGTGCTTGCCGGCCATCTCGACTTCGTCCCACTTGGCACCGTCGAAGACCGGCGTCGCGATGAGCGTCGATGGCTTGGTGACCGGGCGGGTCTTGGACTCGGTGTTGTAGAGCGGGTCGTCGCCGACCTTGGCTCCGTCGACATCCCAGCCCCAGCGAGCGGCATAGCCGAGGTGCGCTTCGAGCACCTGGCCGACGTTCATGCGGGACGGAACACCGAGTGGGTTCAGGATGACATCGACCTGCGAGCCGTCCGCGAGGAACGGCATGTCCTCGATCGGAAGGATGCGGCTGATGACGCCCTTGTTGCCGTGGCGGCCAGCGAGCTTGTCGCCGACGCTGATCTTGCGCTTCTGGGCGACGTAGACCCGCACGAGCTGGTTGACGCCCGGGGGAAGTTCGTCGCCGTCGTCGCGGCTGAAGACACGGACATTGGTGACCTTGCCCTGCTCGCCGTGAGGAACCTTGAGGCTCGTGTCACGGACTTCGCGGGCCTTCTCACCGAAGATCGCACGCAGGAGACGCTCTTCTGGGGTCAGCTCGGTTTCACCCTTGGGCGTGACCTTGCCGACGAGCACGTCGCCTGGCTTGACTTCGGCACCAACCCGGATGATGCCCCGCTCGTCGAGGTCCGCAAGGATCTCGTCGCTCAGGTTCGGGATGTCTCGGGTGATTTCTTCAGGGCCGAGCTTGGTGTCACGGGCATCGATTTCGTGCTCGTGGATGTGGATCGAGGTGAGCACGTCGTCCTTGACGAGGCGCTCGCTCAGGATGATCGCATCTTCAAAGTTGTAACCGCGCCATGGCATGAAGGCCACGAGCAGGTTCTTGCCGAGTGCGAGTTCACCGTGATCGGTCGACGGTCCGTCAGCGAGGAGCTGGCCGGCCTTGACCTTTTGGCCAACAACCACACGGATCTTGTGGTTGATGCAGGTGTCCTGGTTCGAACGGTTGAACTTGGAGAGGACGTGGGTGTACTTGCCCTCGCCGTCGTAGTTCATGACGAGGCTGTTGCCGTTGACTTCTTCAACGGTGCCGTTCTCAAGCGCCAGGATCATGTCGGCGGCATCGTTGGCCGCACGGGCCTCGACGCCGGTGCCGATGTACGGGGCTTCGGCCCGCAGCAGCGGCACCGCTTGGCGCTGCATGTTGGCGCCCATGAGCGCACGGTTGGCGTCGTCGTGCTCGAGGAAGGGAATCAGCGCCGTAGCGATCGAGATGATCTGCTTCGGCGAGACGTCCATCATCTGGACTTCTTTTGGTGGGACGTAGGAGATCTCGGTGGTCGCACCGAAGAAGACGTCCTGTTCGAGCTGCAGTCGCAGCCCTTCGAGCGTTGCTGCCTGTGGCGAGCGACGCACGAGGACCTTGTCGGCGGTGAAGGCGCCCTTGTCGTCGATCGGCGCGTTGGCCTGGGCGACGACGTATTCCTCTTCCTCGTCAGCGGCGAGGTAGCGGATGTCCTTGGAGACAACACCGTTTTCGACGATGCGGTAGGGCGACTCGATGAAACCGAAGTCGTTGACGCGAGCGAAGCTGGCGAGGCCACCGATCAGACCGATGTTCGGACCTTCAGGCGTCTCGATTGGGCACATGCGGCCGTAGTGGCTGAAGTGCACGTCTCGGACTTCGAAGCCAGCACGCTCACGGCTGAGGCCACCTGGGCCGAGCGCCGAGAGGCGGCGGCGGTGGGTCAGACCGGAGAGCGGGTTGACCTGGTCCATGAACTGCGACAGCTGCGAGGTTCCGAAGAACTCCTTGACCGCAGCGACGACCGGACGGATGTTGATGAGCGTCTGAGGGGTGATCGCCTCGACGTCCTGGGTGGTCATGCGCTCACGCACGACACGTTCCATGCGGCTCAGGCCGATGCGGACCTGGTTCTGGATGAGCTCACCGACCGAGCGGATGCGGCGGTTGGCGAAGTGGTCCTGATCGTCGAGGCGGTAGCCCGGCTCGGCGCGCACGAGGTGCAGCAGGTAGGTGCAGCTGGCCAGCACTTCGGCCGGCGAAAGAACCGGCTGGTCGAGCTCTGGCTTCTCGAGCTTCAGGCCGAAGGTCTCTTCGAGACGATCGAGTTCTGGACCGAGCTTGCGGTTGAGCTTGTAGCGACCGACGCGGCTGAGGTCGTAGCGGCGGCTCTCGAAGAACGCGCTGCGGAAGTAGTTGCGAGCGGACTCGACGGATGGCGGTTCGCCGGGGCGGACACGCTTGTAGATCTCCAGCAGCGCTTCGTCCTGGGTCTGGGCCAGGAGCTTGGTCTGGTCTTCTTCCCACTGTCCTTCGAGGAAGTCGAAGTGATTGACGAAGCGGGGCAGGAAGCCGGGTGCGTTCTCTTCATCGAAGCCGAGGGCACGGATGAGAGTGAACATCGACAGGCGACGCTTGCGAGCGACACGGGTACCAGCGGTGACGTCCTTGCCGGGCTTCTGCTCGACGTCGAACTCGATCCACTCACCGCGGTACGGGTGGATGGTGCCGGTGACGAGCTGGTGCTTGGCGAGGTTACGCAGGCGGTAACGCTCACCCGGCTGGAAGATGACGCCGGGGCTGCGAACGAGCTGGCTCACCACGACACGCTCGGTGCCGTTGATGATGAACGTGCCGTTCTCGGTCATCATGGGGAAGTCGCCCATGAAGACGGTCTGCTCTTTGATTTCGCCGGTCTCGGCGTTCATGAAGCGAGCCCGCACGAAGACCGGCGCGCTGTACGTCATGTCCTGACGCTTGCACTCGGCTTCGGTGAACTTCGGCGGCGGCCGGAGGTCCTCGTCGTTGGGGTCGAACTCGAGCTCAAGCTGCAGGTTCTCCGAGAAGTCCGTGATCGGACTGATATCTCGGAAGATCTGCGCAAGGCCGTGGTCGAGGAACCACTTGAACGAGTCGCGCTGGATGGAAATGAGATCGGGAAGTTCGAGAACTTCCTCGAGGTTGCCGAACGAATAGCGCTGAGGCGCCGAGTTCTGAACAGCCACGTGCACTCCTGTTTGATTGGTGATCACCAGAGGCAGACGTTCCCGCGACGAAATATCGGGGGGCGTCTGGCAGGGCTTGCCCGGTCCTGCAGCGGGTTAGGAGCTCATGAAGAGACGCGCAAAAGGCAACCAAAGGGAAGAAGCCACACGCCGACGACAAGGCCCGAGCAGTCTATGGGAGCTGGTGCTCGTGTTGCAACGCGGTCCACCAGTGCTCGTACGCGGCCAGTGCTCGCACGCGGCACGCGCAGCCCCGTCATTCAAATTGGGGACATTTGGGGTGCGGTGGGTCACACGGTGCCCATTTTTTGTACCACAATGAGGTGAGGCCTCCCGACAGGCGGAAGGTCCGAACTCCAGGGGGAATTCGGAAATGGCTGATATCCGACGATTCGCGCACCGGTGGCGGCGCTGGCGCAATGCCGGCGTCGCTGCGTTGCTCGCGTTAGCAATGCTCGTTGCCGTCCTGCCGCAAGCGCCCTCTAGCGCCGCGCAAGACGTACCGAGCGATGCGGCCCAACAGGCTGCGGCCGACAAGTTGATGGCCCAGCTCGATGCGATTGAGGGGCGGGTCAATCCCAGCTCGCTGGTCATGGACCCTGCACTCGGTCCGGCGCCGTGGATCTCGTTCCTGCCCGGCCGCAACCAGGCGACCGTCGAAGCGTGGCTCGAGTTGGCTCGCCGAACCGGCAATACCAAGCCCGACGAAAACGCAGCCCGCCAGTTCGCGGTCGGCGTCAACGACATCGAGTTCCCCGACCAGATCGGGCTCAACGACACGGTCGAGACCGGCCAGTTGGTGCCTGGATTTGGGTCGAACGCCGATGACACCGCCAATATCGCCGGTGTCCTTGCTTTTGCGCCGCCGCCGCCACCACCGCCGCCACCGCCTGTCTGTCCTTCGATCGAAGACGACGGAGCGATCCAGCTTGCGACGCCGACCGGTCTCCAGCCTGGAGTCCTTGAGCTCTGCATCGGAACCATCGGCGATGGCCCGTGGGGCGACACCACGGGCGACATCGACTTCTTCGACATCGGCGCCGTCGACCCGAACTCGGTCGTGATCGTCGATGCGTTCCCCCTTGAGCCGGGCAGCCTGTTCACGATCGGGCTCTACGACGCGGACGGCACCCTGCTCACGAGCACGGTCGACGAAGGTCCCGAGTTCATCGAGTTCTTCTCCGGCATTGGCGGCAACTTCTATGCCGCGGTCGCAGGCGTCGGCTCGCTGCCGAGCAATCCATTTGACCCCGCTACTGGCCAGGGGGTCACCACAACCGGCGCGTACGAGGTCGTAGTCGGGAGCTTCCTTGCTCCCCCACCGCCGCCCGAGCCCGGTGCGTGCGGTTTCGGCGAACCCGATGACTCGCTGGGCGAAGCCGGGCTCACCGAAACGAACTTCGTGCTCTGCAACGGCACAATCGGCGACGGCGTGTATGCAGACACCTCGGGTGACTTCGACTGGTATGCGATCGAGGTACCTCAGGCAGCACAGATCATTGCTGATGCGTTCCCGGAGGACGTACCAAATCCCGACGGGGCACGGCTTGCGCTCCACACGGCTGATGGCACGCTCATCACCGAGTTCGAGGACGATCGCAACATCGATGACGGCTTCCTCGAAGCTGAGGTCTTCGAGGCCGGCATCTACTACTTGTCGGTGAGCTCCGCCCGGCACGTCCAGGGCGATGTGTTCGACGGTGCGAGTGGCCAAGGCGACCTCACGGCGTTCGACTACAGCGTCCTGATTGCCTGGGGGTTCATCGACCCGCCGCCACCTCCGCCACCCCCACCACCGAACGAGCAATGCCAATCGGTCGAGCCTGATGGTGCGATCGGCATCGCGAATCCGGCCTTTGTGAACGAGGCCATCGGTATCTGCGTCGGCACTATCGGCGACGGCATCTTTGGCGGCGAGTCGGGCGACTACGACGCCTACGCGATCACTGCGTTTGGGCTTGAGAACGAGATCTTCATCAACACCGAGTTCTCCGAGACTCCGATCGAAGCCCGCCTCTACAACAGTGACGGCATCGAGATTCCATTTGAGGAGTTCGACGGACCGGTCGTTGTCTTCGGAAGCGTTTTCGTCCCGGAGGGCGAGTACACGCTGATCGTTGGGCCTCCCGGCGGCGGCCTGCTTGACCCGTTCGATCCCGCATCGGGTCCTGGACCGGCTCAGTTCACCGGTGCGTATGTGTTCGAGCTCGGCGTATTCGACCTGCTGCCCGAACCTCCGATCGAGCCGCCACCGTTGTTCCCGACGCCGACCCCTCAACCACCGGTCGGTCCCGTTCCCCTGCCCGATGTTGACGGCGACCTTGCTGCCAACGTGCAAACGTTCAGGGCACAGCACCTGAGCCAGACCGCCGCGTGGCAAGCCCAGGTCGATCAGCTCCGTGCCGACCAAATGCCAGAGGTCCTGCAATGCGAGACGAGCGAGGACAACGGCGCCCTCGGCATCGCGGGCGACGCTGATGCGTTTAGTGTCTGCGATGCAGAGATCGGCGACGGGCCGTTCGGTGCGACGTCAGGCGACTTCGACTGGTACCGCGTCGAGGCTCTTGGCGGCCAGTATCTGTTCGCCGATATCAGCGCTCGTGATCGCGAAAGCCCGCTCGACACGACGCTGACACTGTTCGACGCCGTCGGCAACGAGCTTGCGTTCAATGACGACTTCGACGGCGCTGACAGCCAGATCGCGTTGACGCTTCCGGCAGACGGTGCGTACTACCTGCGGGTCGCTGCGTTTGGATCGAGCCAAGCCGATGTCAACGACTCCTCGTCGGGTGACGGTGCGACCTCGGTCGGCTTCTATGGACTGACGATCGACGTGCTTGCCGAGCCGCCGCCTCCGCCGCCACCAATCGCGACCGACACCGATGTCTACCTCGTCGAGCTGCAGGCTGGCGACGTGTTGCGTGCCGGCTTCGAGTTCACCGGCACCCTCGCTGTGGTGGACCCCAACGGTGTGCTGCGTCAAGCCTCTCAGCGCTCGGCGTCGGTCATCTATCCGCTCGAAAGTCCGCTGCGCCATCTCGGCGCCGTCGGCATCGACCACGTCGCTGACGTCACCGGCACCTACGCCGTAATCGTCACCGAAGGTCAGGGCCCCTACCTCGGCGAGCTCAAGGTCGTGCGACCTGGTCGCTCGAACGAAGCCGGCCCGGACCAACAGATCGTGTTCCTCGATTTTGACGGCGCCTTGCTCGACCCAGCGATCTTCGACCCGTTCGTTGCGGCGCTCGGTGAGCGGGAAATGTCGCCGCTCAGTTCCTTCTTGCCCGGCTGGGGCCTCGGCCCCGGCGACGAAGATTCCGTGATCGATGCGATCTTGGCGGTATTCGAAGAGACGGTCTCAGCCGACCTTCGACAGATCGGCGGCAACGGCGATCGTGACGTCAGCCAGATCCCAGGTGACTTCGACATCGAGATTCTGAACAGCCGAGATCATGGCGACGTGTGGGGACAGCCCAACGTGACTCGTCTGATCATTGGTGGAACGATCGACGAGCTCGGCTTTCCAACGATTGGCATCGCCCAGTCGATCGACCCGGGCAACCTCGATCCCACCGAATCCGGCATCGTGCTTCTCGACCTATTGAGTGCACCGGCTGGCGTTGAAGCTCCGACGTTGAATGAGTTCGGCCTCGCCCCTGGCGCGACCAAGGTAGATCTCGTCGGCCAAGGCGTGGGCATCATCGCGGCCCACGAACTCGGTCACATGATCGGCAACTGGCACACGACAACCCTTAACCCGAACACGGGTGTGATGGACGAGGGTGGAAACCTGCCGGGCACGATTGGCGTTGGACCGGACCTCGTGTTCGGCACCGCCGATGACACCGGCACGCACTTCCACGAAGACGAGTACTCAACCTTCGAGGGCTTCCTCGGCATCGAGGACACCAGGATTCGGTCTGGGTTCGCCCTGGCCACGGGCCAGGGCACTCCCCCGCCACCACCGCCACCTCCTCCGCCACCAGCTCCAGAGCCCGGTGTGTACTACCTGCAGAACGTCGGCACCGCACGGTGGCTCGATGCTGATCCAGGTAATCGGGCAGACACGTCAAGGGACCCCAGCGAGGATGATCGTTGGGAGCTCGTGGCTGCGCCCGAGGGCGACTGGTACTTGCGGAACCTAACCTATGACGACTGGCTAGACACCGACAACGGTCCTCGTGTCGACCTCTCCGAGTCGCCAAGCAGCGACGACGTCTGGGCAATCGAGGCTGTTGGCGATGGCAGCTGGAACCTGCGAGCGGTACAACGCGGCGGCTACTTGTCGGTCGATAGCACCACGCCGCTGCGGACGCCGCTCATCGGCGCCAATTCAGCCTGGATCTTCGTGCCGGTCGATGGCGAACCGCCACCTCCACCTCCACCTCCACCTCCACCACCACCTCCACCACCACCACCACCACCGCCGCCGCCACCGCCGCCACAGGGACCCTTCCCGCAGGCTGGTGACCGGATTGCGCTCCGCAATCTGGAGACCGACCGGTGGCTCGACGGCGACCCCAACAATGTTGACCAGTCGGTAAATCGCGGCGACGATGATGTCTGGATCGTCGAAGATGCGGGCAACGGACTGTTCGCCTTGAAGAACGCCGTGACCGACCGTTATCTCGATGCCGATGGCCAGTCCCAGGACTGGAACGTCGAAACATCGCGATCAGTGCGCGACGACGACCGCTGGGGCTTTGGCATCGCGAACAACGGCGGCGCCGTGACCCTCACCAACCTGCAGTTCAACCGCTACTTGTGGGCCGAGAACGGCGGGGCATACAACGTCGAAACCGTTGGGCTCCCGAGCGCCGGAGCACAGTGGGAGCTCGTCTTCATCGACGGCTAATCAGCTTTGTCGGGTGGGGTCAGCGTCAGCTGGCCCCACCTGGACTCGTCCTCAACGACTCTTCGCGACCTCGGTGAGGAACTCGGCGTTCGTCTTGGTTGAACCGACCCGGTCGAGCAGCAGCTCGAGAGCGGCTGCGGTCTTGTCACCATCGGCGCCAACGGCGTCGAGGACACGGCGCAGCTTGGTGGTTGCACCGTGGTGCTTCATGTCCATGAGCAGCTCGTCGTGACGAGTCGAGCTGGCCGCGATGTCGACGGCCGGGAACAAGCGACGCTCAGACGCGTTGCGGTCGAGGCGCAGCTCCATGTTGCCGGTGCCCTTGAACTCTTCGAAGATGACTTCGTCCATCCGGGAGCCGGTCTCAACGAGTGCCGTTGCCAGGATGGTGAGCGAGCCGCCCTCTTCGAGATTGCGGGCCGAACCAAAGATCTTCTTGGCCGGGTACAGCGCGCCGGCGTCGACGCCGCCCGACATGGTGCGTCCGCTGAAGCGGCCGCTCAGGTTGTAGGCGCGGGCGAGGCGGGTGATGCCGTCCATCACGATGCAGACGTCATCGCCAGATTCGACCATGCGACGTGCACGCTCGATCACCATCTCGGCGACCACCGTGTGCTCGTCGGACGGACGGTCGAACGTCGAGGCGACGACCTCGCCGTTCTTGAGCCACCGCTTCATGTCGGTGACCTCTTCGGGACGCTCGTCGAGCAGCACCACGATGAGGCGGACCTCGGGGTTGTTCGTCTCGATCGACCGAACGATCTCTTTGATGACGGTCGTCTTGCCGGCCTTGGGAGGCGCAACGATCAGGCCACGCTGGCCCTTGCCGATCGGGGCGACGATGTCGATGACCCGAGCCGTGAGATCTGCTGGCGTTGTCGCCCGCTCAAGCTTGAGCGGCTCGTCGGGGAAGATCGGCGTGAGCTCGTCGAAGTGTGGGCGGTTACGGGCCTCTTCGGGGTCACGTTCGTTGACTGCGTCGACGGTCAGCAGCGCCGGGTTCTTCTCGTTGCGAGCGGCGGGACGGGAACTGCCGCGCAGGTGATCGCCGGAGCGGAGTCCGAACTCGCGGACCATCTTCACCGGCACGTAGCAGTCGTCGCGGCTCGGGATGCCGCCCTCGACACGCAGGAAGCCGTAGCCGTCGCTGCGGAGATCCAGATGGCCTTCGACCTGGACCGGTTCGCCTTGCCAGTCGAGCTCGTCGCGGTCACGGCCGCGGCGGCGACGGCGACGCTTGTTGCCGGTGTCGGGCTGGTCTCCGCCTTGCTGGTCGGAACCTTGGTTCGATCCACTGCTGTTGGAGCCGTTCCCGTCGGAGCCTCGGTTGTCCGAACCCCGATTGTCGGAGCCCCGATCAGATGCACGGTCAGAACCGCGGTTGTCCGATCCCCTGCCCTTGTCTTGACGGTCGTTGCGGCGGCCGCGGCGGTCATCGTTCGAGGCGCTGTCGCCGTCGTCGCTGTCCTGGTCGTCGTCGGCGTCGCTGTCCGCGTCGTCCGCATCATCGGCGTCGTCCGCGTCATCGTCGGCGTCGATCGCGTCGTGGTGGGCTTCGTCGGAAGCGTCACTCGTCGTCTCGGCTGACGTGTCGTCAGCGGCGTCTTCGCCGGCGCCGAGAATCAGGTCGATGATCTGGCCTTTGCGCATGCGGGAGCCAACCTTGGCTCCCATCGCTTGGGCGATCACGGTCAGCTCGGCCCGGTCTTTGGCTTCGAGCGTTGTGCGGTCGGAACTCATGTGGTGCTCCAGGTGTGGCGTGTCAACGACACGTGCTTGTGGTGCGGTAGGTCGTGGTGCGGCGTGGACACCCTCGCAGTCGAGGAATCACCGCCAGCCGGGAACGTCATGTCCCGTCGAGAAAGGCTCGGAGCGTGGTCGCTCCGTCACGTCCATGACGTTAGCGAGGGACCCCGGTTGTGCCAACTGACGGCGGCCAGTTCGGGCGACTCGTTCAGGCTTCGACCGCGTCGATCCAGGCGAGAAAATCTTCGTAGGTGTCGAAGTCGGCGAGCTGCGGATTCGTCTCGGCGATCGATCGCGGCGCGTGGAACAGACTTCCGGCATCGGCTGCGTTGAGCATCGACAGGTCATTGAACGAGTCGCCGCCAGCCGTGACGTGGAAGTTCAGCCCTTGCAGCGCTTCGACCGTCTTGCGCTTGTGATCGGGGGTGCGCAGCTCGTAGCCCACGATGCGATCGTTCTCGACGACGAGCCGGTGGCAGAAGATCGTGGGGAGGCCCAAGTGCGGCATCATCGCGCCGGCATATTGTTCGAACGTGTCGCTCAGCAGAAGCACCTGGTAGCGGCTGCGCAGTTCATCCAGGAACCCGCGAGCGCCGTCAAGCGGCTTGATCTCGGCCAGCACTTCGGCGACCGTCGTCATCGTCAGATCATGTTCGGCGAGGATGCCAAGCCGGTACTGCATGAGCACGTCGTAGTCGGGCTCGTCACGGGTCGTTCGACGCAGCGCTTCGATCTGGGTGAGCTCAGCGAGCTGGATCCAGACCTCGGGCATGAGTACGCCCTCGACGTCGAGTGTGATGACCCGTTGGCGCCCGGCTTGCACGGTCGAGAGGATACGTGGCTCAGGCACCGTTTTTGCGAGCCCACATCACGTGCTGATTTCAACACATACATACGAAACCCAAACTTGTGCTCTTATCGACACCTTTTGCAGCTGGCCGCTACTGTGTTGAAATGAGCACGAACCGCTACAGAATTGCCTCAGGCGAAGATCTTGGTCGAGTCGTCCGCGATGCACGCGCGAACAGGGGCCTTACCCAAGCAGAGGCTGTTGATGTCCTCGGGCTCACGTTCGACCGGACCCGCCTGGCCCGAATTGAGGCAGGCGCCGGCTTTCGATCTCTTGATCGAGCGCTCTCCCTGCTCCGCAGGTTGGGTGTTGAGCTGTACGCAGAGGTCGAAGTGCGGCCGGAAACGTGAGCAACGTGAGCCTCGGCGTTTGGCATGGCGGCACGCGCTTGGCCACACTCACTCGCCGGCAGCGGCCATGGCAGATTCGCTGTCGCTACGAACGCGACATCATTGCCAGCGGAGCCAACCAGATTCTGATCTCGTGCTCGCTTCCGGTGAGCGCAGGGCGACTCGATGCAAGCCCATGGATACGGGGCCTCCTTCCCGAAGGTGAACACCTCATCGCGCTCGCGACACAAGCGCAGAAGACGACCATGGACTTCTTTGGCCTCATCAACCGGTACGGACGGGATCTCGCCGGTGCCCTAACGATTGCGGCCGAACCCGAAGACCCAGGTCGATGGGATCTCGAACAGTACTCCGATGAATCCCTCGCAATCGAACTTCGAACGGTGAGCGAAGCACCCGGATTCGCTATTCGCGACGACAGCGAACTCTCCATCGCTGGGCTGCAGAACAAGCTCTTGGTCGCGAAGACCGAAACTGGCTGGGCCCGACCGATGTATGGCTATCCATCAACGCACATCTTCAAGCTCGGAGATAGCCGCTTTCCCGGAATTGTCCGGGCAGAGCACGTCTGCATGCAGTTTGCTGCGGCGGTTGATCTTTCGAACGTTGCGACTTCAGAGCTGGCAGTCGATGGGCTCGAAGTTCTTTCGGTCGAAAGATACGACCGAATCCCGACATCTCCGGGTGAACCGCCCCGTCGCATTCATCAAGAGGACGCGTGCCAGGCGCTCGCGATCAATATCGACGCCCACGGTGGCAGGGGGAAGTACGAGGCATTCGGCGGACCTGGTTTCCGACAGATTGCGACGCTTCTTGATCGCTTCGGCGACCCGGCCACACAACTGCCGCGACTACTGGAGATTGCGATTTTCACCTGGCTCATCGGAAACGCCGATGGCCACGGCAAGAACATTTCCCTGCTCATCGACACCAACACCGGCCGGGTCCGCCTCGCCCCGCTGTACGACACGGTGCCGACGTTTCTTTGGCCGCAGCTGCGGGCGACGATGGCAATGAGCATTAACGGCGTTCTCGGCGACCCAACTGCACCCGACTTCATCGCAGAGGCTCGTTCGTGGGGCCTCGGGGAAACCCGCTCCGAACAGGTCATGACCTCGTTTCTCGCCAGGGCGAGCCAAGCGTCAGTTCAACATGACCAGATCGCCGAGACGGTCGCTCACCGCGTTGCACGGTTGCAAAGCGGATAGGGATCTGGTCAGTCGCTTCGACGTTCAGCCGATCGAACGTTGGAAGTAGCGGATGTCGGGTAGGAGCTCCCAGCCCATCTCGGTCCAGAACGCCAACCCGCCGGTGTTGTCGGCCCACACTTCGAGCCGCAGCTCGGTGATGCCTCGGGCGAGAAACCGCTGCTCGAGTTCTTCGACGACTCGTCGTCCGAGTCCTTGGCCTTGGCGGGTCGGATCGACGACCGCTCGTTTGATGCGACCCCGGTGTCCGTCGTAGGTACCCATGATCGACGCGACGAACTTGCCGTCGTCGACGATGACCAGGAACAGATCGGGGTCATGATCGAGCTTGTTGACGATCTCGGCTCGGTCCGCCTCGGAGCCGCCGACGCCGCCCGCGGACCAGAGCGCCAGCAGATTGTCGACGTCGTCGAGTTCGACGGAACGTACGGTCAGTTCGGCCATGATCAGCTCGCCGTTCAGCTGCGACGCAGGGAGCGCACGTGGGCCTCGACGGTTGCGAGGTCGTTCGGCAAGATCTCGAAGCGCTCGTCGCGTTCGAACAGATCGCCGACACGTTCTGGCAAGGGTGGGCGCACGCCGGTGGCGTGTTCGACGGCGTCGGGGAACTTGGCCGGATGGGCCGTGGCCAGCGTGACCATCGGCGACGACGTCGGGTTCCGGCGAGCGGCGGCAACGCCGACCGCGGTGTGGGGATCAAGCAGCATCTGCTGCTGCTCGTGGATGTCGGCAATGGTCTCGACGACGCCACCGGGGCCTTCGTCGTCGACGCGTTCGCCGTGCCACAGCTCGCCGAGCAGCGCTTGGTGAGCGTCGTCGATCGTGATCGAGCCGGTCTCACGGAACTCGGCCATGAGATCCGCGATCCGTTGGCCGTCACGGCCATGTGTCTCGAACAGCAGCCGTTCGAGGTTGCTCGAGATCTGGATGTCCATGCTGGGCGAGAGCGTCGGCACGACGCCTTCGATCGCCATGGTGCCGGTCGTGAACAGTCGGGTGAGGATGTCGTTGCGGTTGCTGGCGACGATGAAGCGATCGACGGGTACACCCATCATGCGGGCGCCCCAGCCGGCGAAGACGTTGCCGAAGTTCCCCGTCGGCACGGTGAACGACACGGGCGATCCCTCGGGAGCGACGCGTTGCGCAGCGACGACGTAGTAGACGATCTGAGCCATGACCCGCGCCCAGTTGATCGAGTTGACGGCGCCCAGGCTGACCTCGGACCGGAACGGTTCGTCGGCGAACATCGCCTTGACCAGGTCTTGGCAGTCGTCGAAGGTGCCTTCGATCGCGACGTTGTGCACGTTCGTCGAATGGACCGTGGTCATCTGGCGGCGCTGCACATCGCTGACGCGACCGTGCGGGTGCAGGATGAAGATGTCGACGGCGTCGCGGTCTCGGCACGCTTCGATTGCGGCCGACCCGGTGTCGCCCGAGGTTGCGCCAACGATGGTGGTACGCCCGCCGCGCTTGGCGAGCTCATGATCGAACAGGCGACCGACGAGCTGCAGGGCGACGTCTTTGAAGGCCAGCGTTGGTCCGTGGAACAGCTCCATGAGCCATTCATTCGGAGCGGTCTCGACGAGCTCGACGACGTTGTCCGTCGCGAACGTCGCATAAGTATCGGCGACCATGGCTTCGAACGTGTCGCGTTCGATCGAGCCGTCGACGAACGGCCACATCACATCGATCGCGGTCTCGACGTAGTTGCCGGAACGGGCCGACGACACGACCTGAGGCCACGACTCGGGCAGGTAGAGGCCGCCGTCGGTCGCAAGACCGGTCAGCAAGACATCGCCAAAGGGCAGCTCGGGAGCCGCGCCGCGCGTGCTGACGTACTGCATCGCCATGGCGTTATCCGCCAATGACGCGGTACTGGGCGCCGACGCGGTTGACGCTCGGCAGCGCCGACAGCTTCTCAAGCGTTGCGGCCATGTCGCGTTCGGTTGCCTCGTGGGTGATGAACGCGATGCTGGCTTCGACGCCGAGGCCCTCTTGTTCCATCGAGCGGATGCTCACGCCGTTGGCGCCGAATACGCCAGCAACTTCGGCCAGCACACCGGGCCGGTCTTCGACGGCAAGCTCGAGGTAGAACGCGGACGTCGCTGCTTCGGGTGCTCGCAGGCGAGCATCAGCCATCGGCGGCAGTCGACGCACGGTGCCGTGCGCGACCGACGTGGCGGCTTCGATGACGTCGCCGAGCACCGCGGATGCGGTCGGCCGACCGCCGGCGCCACGGCCGTAGAGCATGAGGTCACCGACTGCGCCGCCTTCGATGAAGACAGCATTGAAGCTGCCCCGGACTGTGGCGAGTGGGTGCGACGTCGGGACCATCGTGGGGTGCACTCGGGCAGCCACTTCGTCGCCGGAGCGTTCGACGACGGCAAGCAGCTTGATCACGTAGCCGAGGCGGCTGGCGTTGGCGATGTCTTCAGCGGTGACACCGCTGATGCCTTCGACGGGCACGTCAGCGTCGGTCACCGAGGCACCGAAGGCAACGCTGGCGATGATCGCGGCCTTGGCTTGGGCGTCGTGGCCTTCGACATCGGCGGTTGGGTCGGCTTCGGCGTAGCCGAGCGCTTGGGCTTCGGCGAGCACCTCGGCGTAGTCGGCGCCGTCCTCGGTCATCTTCGACAGCATGTAGTTGGTCGTGCCGTTGACGATGCCCATGACCCGCTGGATCGGTTCGCCGCGCAGCGACTTCTGCAGCGCTCGCATGAGCGGGATACCACCGGCGACCGAGGCTTCGAACAGCAGCTCAACGTCGTTCGCGCTGGCGAGATCGACGAGCTCGCGACCGTGGGCAGCGAGGAGTGCTTTGTTGCCAGTGACCACGCTCTTGCCGGCCTGGAGCGAACGGGCAACCCATTCGCGAGCCAAGTCAACGCCACCGACCAGTTCGACAACCAGGTCGACATCATCGGCATCGATGACGGTGGCGACGTCGTCGGTCAGTTCCGCGCCGTAGAGCTCACCGCGGGGCTTCGACGCATCGCGTACGGCGATGCGGGTGATGGTCAGATCGAGTCCAGTCAGCCCAGCGATCTCGCTGCGCTGTTCCTGAAGCAGTTCGACGAGTGCCCCGCCGACATTGCCCATACCCAACAGGCCGATACGTACCGTTGCCGTCATCCGAACAACCTATCCAGCGAGACCCCGTCACCCAGCCGAGATTCTCACGCTTTCCCGATCGGCGCCGCGCCCTGGGACTAGATGACGTCGAGGCGGACCAGATCGTCCAGGGTCTCGCGGCGGACGACGACACGAGCTTCGCCGTTGCGCACGAAGACGACGGCGGGGCGAGCGACCTTGTTGTAGTTCGAGGCGAGCGAGTGGCCGTAGGCGCCTGTCACTGGCGTGACCAGCAGATCGCCGACGGCGAGGTCATCAGGCAAGTGCCCTTCGCGGACGACAATGTCGCCGGACTCGCAATGCTTGCCAACGACCCGCACGGCGAGCGAGCGGTCTTGGTCGGCCCGGGTCGGGACGAGACATTCGTAGCCCGAGTCGTAGAGGACCGGGCGAGGGTTGTCGCTCATGCCGCCATCGACGGCGACATAGGTCCGGATGCCTTCGAGGTGCTTCACCGTGCCGACGGTGTAGACCGTCATGCCTGCGGTGGCGACGACCGCCCGGCCTGGCTCGGCAGTGATGCGAACCTCGGCGCCGCTGGCGCGAGCACCTTCTTGCACGGCCTTGCCCCATTGCGAGATCGTCAGGCCTTCTTCGCCGGCGACGTACGCAACACCGAGGCCGCCGCCAACGGACAGTTCGGGCAGTCCGTAGCGACTGGCGATCTCTCCGAGAATGCGAGCCGACTCGCGCAGCGATTCGATGGCGAAGACCTGTGAGCCGATGTGGGCGTGGATGCCGTGCAGCTCGATGGCTGGCGACGCGGTCGCTCGCTCGATGGCGCGCTCGGCGACTCCGGTCGACACCGTGAAGCCGAACTTCGAGTCGTCTTGGCCGGTCGAGATGAACTCGTGGGTGTGCGCCTCGACGCCCGGTGTGATGCGGAGCAGTGCTTGGGCGACGTGGCCGGTCTCGGCGTGCACCATGTCGATGCGGTCGAGTTCGTCGAAGCTGTCGATGACGATGCGGCCGACGCCGCGTTCCATACCGACCCGCAGCTCCTCGATGGACTTGTTGTTGCCATGCAGCACACACGCGCTCGCGGGAACGCCCGCCGTCTCGGCGACGTGCAGCTCGCCCATCGTGGCGACGTCGAGGTGCATGCCTTCTTCGTAAGCGAGCTTGGCCATGGCGACGCACAGGAACGCCTTGGTCGCGAATGCCACGCCGTCGCCGAACGTCTCGGCTGCCTCGCGGCACCGGGCGCGCAGGTGGTCTTCGTCGTAGACGAACAGCGGCGTGCCGAACTCAGCGGCCAGTTCGGCGACAGGGACGCCGCCGACGCTTAGTTGGCCGTCGTGGACCGATGCGTTGTCCGGAAGTAGATGGGCGGGAACGGGGCCCGGGGCCACAGGTGTCGACACGGTCGGCTCACATTTCCTGTGGTGCGGAGACACCGACGAGGTGCAACCCGGCGGTGAGCCCGATCCGAGCGGCTTCGCACAGCCACAGCCGCGCCTGGGTCAGCTCAGCGCTGACGTCGTCGTCGACGACTTTGCAGTCGTGGTAGAAGCCGTGGAACGCCGACGCAAGGTCTTCGCGCAGCCAGGTGATGATCTTGTGCGGGGCCCGTTCGCGAGCCGCAACGGCGACCGTTTCGGAGAACCCGCTGAGCGCCCGCAGCACGTCGAGCTCGCGCTCGTGGGTGAGCAGCGACAGGTCGACTGCGTCGAGCGGTCCACGTTCGTGACCCAGCGACGCCGCCTTGGCGACGAGCTGATGGATCCGGGCCGTCGCGTACTGGACGTAATAGACGGGATTGTCCATGCTCTTCTTGGCGAGCTCGTCGAGGTCAATCGTCTGGCGAGTGTCCATCGACTGCATGAGGAAGGTGAACCGCGCTGCGTCGGGACCGACGGCGTCGACGACATCGTCGAGCGCGACCATGTCGCCGAGCCGGCCCGACTGGCGGAACGGTTCGCCATCTTTGAGCAGGTCGACGAGCTGGGTGACGATGACCTCGAGCTTGTTCGGGTCATCGTCGAGGAACGACATGGCGGCCTTCATCCGAGGGATGTAGCCGTGGTGATCGGCGCCCCACACGTTGATGAGCAGGTCGGAGCGAGAGAGCTTGTCCCGGTGATAGGCGATGTCGGGGGTGATGTAAGTGAAGTCGCCATCGCTCTTGATGAGCACCCGGTCTTTGTCGTCACCTGCGTCGGTTGTCCGCAGCCAGGTCGCGCCCTCTTGTTCGAAGACGTGACCGCCGGCCTTGAGCTGTTCGAGGGTTTGCTCGATGCGGCCGTCAGCGACAAGTGACCGCTCGCTGAACCACACGTCGTGCACGACGTCGAGGCCGCCAAGGGTGTCCCGGTGGCTCTGGAGGGCACGGGCGTAGCCCCATTCGAGTGGGTCGGCATCGTCGGGCATTTCGGCAGCCCACTCGATGAGGTAGTCGCCCTGGTAGCCGCCCTCGGGCAGCTCTTCACCGGCCTTGCGAGCGGCGAGCGAGTCGGCATAGAGCGACATCTGGACGCCCCGATCGTTCAGGTAGAACTCTCGGGTGACTTGGTAGCCAACCGCTTCGAGCAGCCGGGCAACCGAGTCGCCGTAGACGGCGCCACGGGCGTGGCCAGCGTGCAGCGGCTTGTTGGGGTTGGCCGAGACGAACTCGACGTTGACGTGCGTGCCGGCGCCCGTGTCGGAACGACCGAACGTGTCTTCGCCGGCTTCGATCGTCGCTCCGAGCACGTCGTACAGCCAGGTGTCAGCGAGCCGGAAGTTCACGAAGCCAGGCCCAGCGATCTCGACTGCGGTCACGTGCGCGGGAAGGTTCTTCTCGATCTCGGCGACGATCTCGCCCGCGAGGTCCCGAGGGATTCGGTCGTTCTTCTTGCCGTTGACCATGGCGACGTTCGACGACCAGTCACCGTGCTCGCGGCGCGCCGGACGCTCGAGTTCAATCGAGTCGGCGGGCACATCGAGTCCTAGTGAGCCGAGCGCGCTCGAGAGCGCGGCGGCGAGATCGTCACGAATCATGCGGGGAATCGTAGGCAGTGCATCCGCCGCCGCGGCCCAATATTCGCCGGGCGCACGTCGAATGGAAGACTCGGCCCATGGACTACTCGAATGTCACGGTCACCCACGACGGCCCGGTTGCCACAGTCACCTTCGATCGCAACGGCTCGCTCAATGCCTTTGACCAGACGACCATCCTGGAGCTGACCGACGTCGCTCGCCGATTCCAAGACGACCTGGAAACCCAGGCGGTTGTCTTGAGTGGCGCTCCGAACGCGTTCTCGGCCGGCATCGATCTCAAGGACCCTGAGACGTGGGCCGAGCTCGACGATGTTGCCTTGCGCGACCGCAGCTACCGAGGCGTTCGCCTCTGCCAGGCATGGGAGGACATGCCTCAGATCACCGTCACGGCGATGGAAGGGCTGGTCGTCGGCGCCGGCTGTGCGATCGCGCTGGCCTGCGACTGGCGGGTACTGGCCAACGATGCCTACCTGTACGTGCCCGAGGTCAAGATCGGCCTCAACCTGCAATGGGGCGCACTCCCCCGCCTGGTCACCCTCGTCGGTCCGGCGAGGGCGAAGCGCATCACCTTGTTGTGCGAAAAGATGGGCCCCGATATGGCGCTCGACTGGGGTCTCGTCGACGAACTGGCCGAGCCCGGCCAGTCGGTCGCCGTCGCCACCGACCTGGCGACCCGGGCCGCCGCCATGCCGCCAGCGACGACTCGCATGGTCAAAGAGGCGGTCAACGCAACGGCCAATGCACTGCACCGAGCGACCTCATTCGCCGACGCCGATCAGTCCAGCCTCACACGCACCTACGCCGCCGCGGTGGAAGCCCGCGCGAGCTTCTCCAAGTAGTGGCCCGTAGCCCAGGTGGGCTCGTGTAATCGCCCACCTCTGCTCCGTTGGCTCACTCGGTCGGGCTAGGCGCGGGTGACGCCGTCGGCGACGGCGGCGGCGCTGACCGCAGGAGCGACCGCTTCGAGGACTCGCTTGTCGAAGACCGATGGGATCACGTACTCGGGTGTGAGGTCGTCGCCGACCACTGCGGCGATGTTCTCCGCAGCAGCGAGCTTCATCGATTCGGTGATGTCGGTGGCGTTCACGTCGAGTGCGCCACGGAACAAACCAGGGAACGCAAGCACGTTGTTGATCTGGTTCGGGTAGTCCGAGCGGCCGGTGGCCATGACCGCGGCGACGCCGTCAGCAGCTTCGGGCGTGATCTCAGGGTTCGGGTTCGCCATAGCGAACACGATTGGCTTGGTCGCCATCGTGCGCAGGTCAGCCGCATCGAGCAGGTCCGGGGCGCTCACGCCCATGAAGACGTCGCTTCCGGCGAGCACGTCTTTGAGCGTGCCGGCCTTGCGGTCGACGTTGGTGTTCTCGGCGAACCACTGCTTGGCCGAGTTCAGACGATCACGACCGGTGTAGATCGCACCGGTCGAGTCGACGCCGATCACTTCGCCCACGCCAGCGCTGAGCAGGATCTTGCCGATGGCGACACCGGCTGCGCCGATGCCGGAGATGACGACCGAGATGTCTTCCATCTTCTTGTCGACGAGACGCAGAGAGTTCCAGAGTGCGGCGAGCGCGACCACGGCGGTGCCGTGCTGGTCGTCGTGGAAGACGGGGATGTCCAACGATTCCTTGAGGCGTTCCTCGATCTCGAAGCAGGCCGGAGCAGCGATGTCTTCGAGGTTGATGCCACCGAACGTCGGAGCAATGCGCTCGACGGTTTCGATGATCTCTTCGGTGTCGGTCGTGTTCAGGCAGAGCGGGAACGCATCGACGCCAGCGAACTCCTTGAACAGCAGGGCCTTGCCCTCCATAACCGGCATGGCGGCCTCGGGGCCGATATTGCCGAGGCCGAGCACGGCGGTGCCGTCGCTCACGATGGCGACGGTGTTCTTGCGAATCGTGTAGTCGAACGACTTCTCGGTGTCGTGGTGGATCGCCATGCAGACACGGGCCACACCAGGCGTGTACGCCATGGACAGATCGTCACGATCGGCGACCGAGCACAACGGGTCGGTCTCGATCTTGCCGCCCTCGTGCATGCGGAAGGTCCGGTCGAACCAGTCGAGCAAGTCGACAGTGTCGAGTGCTTCGACCGCAGCCACGATGCGCTCTTGGTGGGCCTCGTCGCGGCAGTTCACGCAGATCGAACGCTCGATCGCTGCGCCCTTGGCTTCGAAGCCTTCTACGACGGCAATGTTGCCACCGGCATCGCCGATGACCGATGCGAGAGCGCCGAGTACGCCGGGCACATTCTTGAGCCGGACGTGAAGTTGAATCTGAAACGCCGCCGAGGGCGCACTTGGAACAGCCACCGCTGGAGGGTACCCACGAACGTTGCGGAGCCGGTCAGAATCGCTCGCTCTCGCCTCGCCCTATCCGTCGAGGAGTACGAGCACGCCAGCGTCTCGACCGTCGTCGAAGACGTACTCGAAGCGAAGCGGGAATCCGCCCGTCACCGACTCGTCGGTGTGGATACGAAGCGTCAGCGGGTCGGTCCAGTCGAGGATGAACACGCTGCCCGAGGCGAACGCCGACAGGTCGATCGTGCGCACCGAACTAATCAGCCCATCGGCGCGCAGCGTTCCGATGAAGAAGCGCCCCTCGTTGACGCCCGGGCATGCGTCGGAGAACGCAACCATCGCCAAGTCAGGATTGAGCGCAAAGGTTTGCACCGCACCCACATCGACCGGGTCGACGAATGGGGATTCCCAGCCGCCCGGTTCGGTAAGCCGTGACAACGTGCGTCCATCGCACGAGCCCTGTGCGGTCGTCTGGGTCGTGTTCCACCAGGTGGTCGTGCCGTCAGGCGTAACGCCCACGATCCAGCTGTCTCGTCCGGTGCCGGGACCGACGTCGGGGATCACTGCCGAGCCGCTGACGACGCCACTCGCCATATCAACATTGACGAAGAACGGTTCGCCAGCGTTTACCGAGCTCAGCTGGGCGACGGATCCATCCCAGCTGACCAGGGCGGCCGTGTCAGATCCGAGACCGGTCCACGCCATGCGTGGTCCGAACAGCTGCCCGGGCACACCGCTTTGCGAAGCGACGTAGAGCGCAAGACGACCGTTGCACTCGGTCAGCCACGCCAGGTGCTGATCGTTGAAGGCGAAGTTCGAGGCATTGCCTGCGAAGCGTGCGGCCGGGTCGGTGACGGCGAAGTCGAACCCGTCGTTGGTGACGTAGCGAAGCGTCGAGTGGTCGGGACGAGTGCAGTCCGCTTCGATGTCGGCGAGCGAGAACCAGCTGACCTGCTGTTCTTCCCAGGTGGCTAAGAAGCGGCTGCCGTCAGGGAACGGACTCGCCGGCGGAAACATGAGCGTGTCGCGATTCCCGGCCGCAGTGACATAGGTCGGCACGTCGAGCGAATCGAGATCGATCGGCGCGGGCGTGTCGTCCGCAGTGTCGCTGTCGGCCGCAGGCACCGCCTCGACCGTGCCGGTTCCGGCCGAGTCGGCGCTGTCCTCGACAGTGGTCATCGTCGGAACAGGCACCGAAGTCTGATCGGCATCGGTCGCAGCATCACCGTCGGCACCGGTTGTCGGCGCGTCGGCAACGGGCACTTCGTCGGTTTCAGGACCGGCGACGATCTCGGTGCCCGGTTTCGATGGGCCTCGCAGGAACAACATGCCTAGGCCGGCCACGGCGAGCACGGCGGCTGCGGCCACGAGCGGCCACATTGAACGGGACCGGCGCCGGGGCTCACCGTGCAGATCGGCTGGCTGGGCTTGAGGCGACTGGGCTTGAGCGGGTTGGGCCGGAAGTGTCGCCGTTTGTGATGCCGGTTCGGTCATCGCCGCATCGAGGTCGTCCCAGAATCCGGGGCGGTGATCGGGTGCGTTCTGGCGGCGAAGTATTGGTCGATCGTTCATCGTGGGCCCTCCCCTGGGCTCAGGTCGGGGGTCTCAAGGCGGGCGCGCAATGCAGCCCGGGCTCGGTGCAATCGGCTGGCCACGGTGCCGGGGCTGATGTCGAGCAGCGCGGCGACGTCGTCGTAGCTGTGGCCCTCGCCATCGATCAGCGCGACGACGGCGAGCTGGTCTTCGGGCAGTTCTGTGAGTGCTTGCTGGAGTGCGAGCGAATCGACGACCCCGCTGGCGTGATCGCGGATTGCGTCGGTCGGAACCTCGCCGTCGGGAGCGAGCCGCAGACGACGCTGCGAGCGGGTCCAGTCGATCGCGGTGCGGTGCACGATCGTGTACAGCCAGGTGCTGAAGGCCGCATTTCGGGCATAGCCGCCGATCCCCCGCCACGCCTTGAGATACGCGTCTTGCAGGACGTCATCCATCGCTGCGCCCGACCCGACGACACGCCAAACGACGCCACGCATCTTGTCGTCGTGACGATGCAGCAGCTGGCCAAAGGCCTGGGAGTCGCCGCCGACAGAGGCTCGCACGAGCGCGTCGTCGTCAACGTCTGCGACGCCAGGGCGCCGATGGGACGGATCGTCGAGCAACGGCAGCTCCTCGGTAGGCCGAACGATGGTGTTCACGTCCTTAGGACGCCACGAACAGCCCGATTCTTCCCTCGATCGTCAAGAAAGTTTGTGATGCCACGCGAAACCGCATGGCCGCAACAGGTTCGGTGCGAACTAGTTGCTGCTGGCTGGCACCTGCGCCCGGCGACCATCGGCGCCCACCGCGTACGTGCTCGTCGGCTCGGATGGATCTTCGGTGTTGCTCTTCAGCCACGCTTCGATCTCTTCGGCCGGACGGGGCTTGGCGAACAGGTAGCCCTGGAAGTACGGCACGCCCATGCGGTGCAGGACTTCGGCCTGTTCCCAGGTCTCGACACCTTCGGCGATGACGTTGATGTTGAGTGCCAACGCCATTTCGGTGATTGCCTGGACAACCGATGCGGTCGCCTGGTCTTCGGGGAGAAGGCTGACGAATGCCCGGTCGATCTTGAGCGTGGTGGGTCGGAACTGCGTGAGGTAGCTAAGCGAGCTATAGCCCGTACCGAAGTCGTCGATCGCAACCCGGACACCCATGTTCTTGAGCGCTTCGATGGCCTGGAGTGCGCCATCGGCATCGTCGAGGAGGGCGTTCTCGACGACCTCGACGACAAGCAGGCCGGGTGGCAAACCGGTCGAAGCGACGATCTCGCGAATCTGCTGGACGAACTGCGGGAAGTTCTTCGGGACCTTGTTGGCCGAGACGTAGAGCTCGTTCGCGATTGGGTACTTGGCAGCCCATCGAGCCATCTGCTGACAGGTCAGCTTGAGCGCAACTGTGTCGAGGCGACTCTGCAGGCCAGCTTCTTCGGCGACGCCGAGGAACTGGCCGGGCGTCAGCAAGCCACGGGTCGGGTGCGGCCACCGGATCAGCGCCTCGAAGCCAGCCGTCGCATAGGTCGCGCTGTCGACGATCGGCTGGAAGTACATCGCGATTTCTTCGGTGTCGATCGCAGTGCGCAGTTCGCTCTCGAGCGTCATCTGCTCGACGAGGAGCTTGCGCATGCCTTCGTCGAAGACTTCAACACGGTTACGACCGCGTTCCTTGGCTCGGTACATGGCAGCGTCAGCGTCACGGAGCAGTTCATCTGCGGTGGTTTCACCGGCGTCGGACACAGCGATGCCGATGCTGAGCGTCGGGTGAATCGTCGCACCATCATCGGTGTATGGCGTTGCCAGCGAGGCACGAATGCGTTCAGCAACGGCCATGGCTTCGCTGACTCCACTGAGATTGTCGCAGAGGACCACGAACTCGTCGCCACCGAAACGGCTGACCGTGTCGTTGACCCGAACGGCAGTTTCCATGCGGTCGCCGACGTGCTTGATCAAGCGGTCGCCGACGTCGTGGCCGAGCGAGTCGTTGACGAGCTTGAACCGGTCGACGTCAATGAACATGACACCGACGAGCGGCTTCTTGCCGGTCTCGAGGCTGACGCCAGCGCCGAGTGCGGTGCGCAAGCGGTGAACGAGCATGGCTCGGTTTGCCAAGCCCGTAAGTTCGTCGTGCAACGCCTGCTTGGCGAGCTCCCACGTGGCGTAACGGCGAAAGGTGATGTCCTGGCTCTGCACCAAGATGCGGGAGCCTTCGCTCGTTTCGGTGCGGGACAGGTGCTCGAGTACCCAGATCTCGCTCTCCTGCTTCTCGTTGAGGACGCGGTGTTCAACCTGGGTCTTGCGAGCCGCTCCGGTCATGAGCTTGTCGAGTGCGGCGAGATGGCGGGTGCGGTCGGCGGGCTCGGTCAGTGCAAGTAGCGAGGTGCCGAGAAGATCGTTGCGCGTCCGTCCGACCATGTCGCAGTACGCCTGGTTCGCGCCGGTGATCATGCCCATCTCATCGAGCTCGACGACGCCGATGATGTTGGCTTCGAAGTCGGTGCTTGAGCCGTACGGAGTCGACTCGGCGTTCTGCAAGCGGCGGCTTGCTTGTTCGTAGTTCTTGCGCACAAACGATCCGAGGACGAGCACACCGCCAAGGGTCGCGAGCGTGGCGAACAGGCGGATCAGAAACGGAACCCAGCTGGCGGGTTCGCCGCCCGGTAGTTCAACTTCGGACGCAGTCACGAACGCGGTGTCAAGGAACGGCTGGGCCGCTCGCAGGGTCGCCGATTCGTTTTCTAGTTCAACGGCCGAGGCCATCGAGCCAGCATCGGCGAGTTCGACAAAGCGACTACCAACGGCCATTTCGTTGCCGCGCAAGACGAGGACTACCCAACCACCCTTGACGGGCACCGGGAAGTAGGCCGCAAGGCCGTCTTCGAGATACACCTGTCCTTGAAGATCGGCGAATGGCTCGTCGGGTGGCTTGCTGTTTGCGACGTTGGTGTTGTAATTCGACTCCAGCGGGCTCGCCGTTGGCGAGCCGAATTCGTCGACGCCGAACACTTCGGCAACCGCGTCTTGGTAGATCACACGATCAATAGCCGGCACGGTGCGCCCGACCTGGGAATCGATCACAGCTGCGGCCAACGCGACATCGCTGGCGTCTTCGGATTCAGCGATCCGGTCGGCGATATCGAACCCCGCCGCTTCGACCACCGCAAGGCTGCGGGTCAGGTCGTCGTCGAGCGTTGCGAGGCGTTCTTCGAGCGATTCGGTCGATGTGGACGAGGCGAGATCACGCTGATCGCTGCGGCTCTGGAAGTCGTCGAGCAGCGTGAGCGTGCCGACGATAAGGATGCCGAGTGCCAACACAACGGTGGCAATGACAACGATGCGGGCCGTGCGGAACTCTGCTCTGGGAGATGCCATTAGTTGGTTCCTCGGAGGACGGTGCGGTTATCCCCCGTTGGAGAGACCTGATTCTGCCACATCACGGCGGGAGTCGTCATAGCAACAAGGCCTTGGCGTTCTCTCAAATGGTGGAAGGTGGACACACTTGCTCAGTCGGCTCAGTACCGGAAGTCTTGAGGCTTGTCACCCACATAGGACTTACGGCTCAATGCCGTCGGGGAAGAAGAGTGCGAACACGGCTCGATCCTCGAGCTCGACGGTGCCCATTGGGGTCTCGTCGTCGCCGCCATTGCGGCCAATGATGAGCCCGATCGTCGGATCGTGCGCGGTCCAAACGCCGACGCCGAGATAGTCGCCGTCATCGTCGACTCGGTCAGCTGGGCACCAGTTCGAGTCTGGATCACCAGCGCAGTCATCGGCGTCAAAATCGTCAACAGTAAGCCCGGTGTCGGGATCGAGCTCGGCAGTGCCATAGACGTTGCACAGCCCTGCTACTCCGGAGCCGCCGGGGCGGCATGCGGCCGGCACTTCGCCGGTGCCGCCCGGTTCGCTGCGATAGACGGTCAACCACATGATGGTGTCGTCAGAGTTGCCGTACTCGGCGCGAACCGCGTCGATGGCGCGGAAGTCAGCCAAGCGTTCGTTGCCAGCAAGCGCGGCAACACGTGCGGCAGAGCGAGCCGCCGACGACGAATCGCGGGCGGCGGAGAAACCGAGGCCCACGTCGAAAATCAGAGCAAGGATGACAACGAAGATCGGAATCGAGATCGCCAACTCGAGCAGCGCGCCGCCACGATCCGATGAACCGTTGCGCAGTGCACGGCGGCGTTCGACCAGTTTGCGTAAGGGGTGCATCAGATACCACCACTTCCTTCGAGCGGGAGAACACTTACGGACTCAAGACCAACATCGCCGTCAACCTCGTCACCATCGCGGTCAATAAAGCCAAAGACCCCGGTGAGTCCTTTGTAGGACGCATTGATGTAGACGCCGATGTACTCAAAGGCCGCTGAGTCCTGGGCGCGATCTGTCGGGCACCAGTTCGAGTCAAGGTTTGCGTCGATACAACCGAACGAGGTCGACGGCAGTTCGAACTCTTCGCGTTCGTACACATTGCAGACGTCGGCCATTGGGATGCCAGCAAGGCACGTCGCGTTAGGTGTGTCGGTGCTGTCCTCGGCGGAGAAGACAACGACATAGTTGATGCGCGACGACGAAAGTGCGCCGCGAACCCGAAGCTGTTGAAGGATCTGCCAGTCTGCCGACTCTTGGTTGGCGGCAATCGCACCTCGGCGAGCGCCTTCGTCGGCGGCGCTGCGGACTGCATTGCGGGCTCGGACGAGCAAACCGCCCTCGATCAGGCCAAAGATGATGATGAACAGCACCACGGCAACGAGCGCGAACTCAACGATCGCCGCGCCCCGTTCCTGATGCGCAACACGCGCATGTGCATCGTTGCTGCTGCAGGCGGTTCGGCCAGCAGCTGACTCATGTCCAATATCCATCTCAGAGCACATCGGCCTGCCCCAATCGTTGTTTAGGTGCTGCATATGCATTTCTGTAGGGGCAGTATCCGCCGTTCGGCCCGCGATTCCCCTTATGGGGTGAACGTACTAGATTGTCGTTGCTCCAGATGGGGTACCTGGGCGGGATCATGCGGATGTAACGAAAACGAGTAAAACACCCTGCTGGGTAGATCGACCCACTGCGTCAAATAGGTCGTACGAACCACTCAACTTGGCAGCGCCAGGGCCGATGGGTCTTCGCAGGGTCGAAGACCTCCGTCTCTGCCGCGGCACGCCCGAATGTTTCGCCGCAAACTTCCCCACTTTGGAGCCTCAATGTTCTCGAGATCTGACAAGACCGACGAGTCGAACGACGAAATGACTTCGTTCGACCCGGAGGGTAAGCAAAGGAGTCCGATGGTCCTGGCCGCGGTGGCCGGGCTGTTGGCTATCGCCGGCGCTTTCCTCCTGGTGCGCTACCTCAGCACCACGAATGAAGAAGCCGCCGACGCAGCTGCAACTGCGGAAGCGAGCCGACAGGTCTTGGTCGTCACGACCCCCATCCCCGCCGGTACCGATGTTTCCGACATCCTCGCCGCTCCGGCGACCTGGCTTTCGGCCCGAGCCGTCCCCGAACAGTTCGTCGCCGCATCGGCAGTGACCTCGATCGAGGAACTCCGAGAGCTCGACGGTCTCACTCTCTCGAGCGAAGCGCTCGCCGGCGAGCAGCTGCTCCGGGGTCGCTTCATCGATCGCTCCGACTTCTCCGGCGACGGTCTTATCGACCGAGCGCTGTCCGACTCCATCCGAGTACCAGACGGTCACCACACGCTGGTCGTGTCGCTCCCATCCGACCAGGCGCTCGGCGGCAACTTCGGCTCGGGTGAAAAGGTCTCGGTCATTAGCTCCTTCCGAGTCGACCCAGTCGATGGCGATCCCTTCGAAGTCTCTGTCGTTGTTCTGCCTGCGGTCGAGGTCATCACCGTGCAGACCACGGCTGAAGTTGTCGGCCAGCTCGCAACCGACAGCGACTCGCTCGGTACCGCAACGGTCGGCGACGTCTTCGTCACCCTCGCCGTTGAGCCAAACGAACTCACCGACCTGACCTTCGCCATGAAGTACGGCGACATCATCCTGGCCGGCGCACTCGAAGACGCAACCGAAGACGACCTGCGTCCGATCACGACGATCGAAACGATCATCGACGGCGCCACCTTCAGCAACGACGAAGACCTGGCTGACCTGCTCGGCATCACCGCCGACGACAACGAAGGTCTCGAAGCGTCCGACAGCGAAGGTGGCGAAGACGGCGCCGACGCTGAGGGCGGCGAAGGCGACGCCGACAGCGCTCCGGCCGACGAAGTCGAAGACGCAAGCGCTCCAGCCCCCGGCCCTGCAGGCGTTGCGAACAACGATGCCAATGCCGACGCACCGCCCGCTCCTCCCGCAAGCACCTCTGACGAACCCGAACCAGCTGGCGCCGGTGAGATCATCGGTCAGCAAGCACCCATCAACGATGCAGACGGCGGCAATGGCGCCCTCCCCCCAGGTAACTGAATGAAGATCTTCAAGAAGACCGACGACCAGCAACCCGACCCGGCCGCGCCTGCGGGCGAAGCTGGAGCGCCTGGAGCCGAGTCCGGCATCACCGACCTCGTCGACTGGTACCTGAACCCAGATGCCCCGTCACCGATGGTCGACCAGGCCGTCGACTGGGTGCGCAGTGGCAGCCCCACGGGCGAAGACGGCGCACCACCAACTGTCAGCGCGCCTGCTCCTGAGCTCGAATCACTCGACCTGAACACGCCGATTCCGGCATCGCCCGCTGGCGAAGCCGATCCGGCCAACGAGGTTCTGCGTGGCGTGCAAAACGCCATCTCCGAGCCACTCGAAACCGAGTACGTCGAGGGCCAGCTACCGGTTCGCTTCGAACGTCCACCTCTCACCGAGGAACTCAGCGAGCTCAAGAAGCAGGCCAAGGACGCACTCACCCTGCGCCTCGGTTCGGTCCTGTCCGACAGTGCCGTCTCCGAAGACCAGCTCCAAGAGATGGTCATCGAGGGTCTCGCTGACGTCCTCCTCAACCAGGACACCTCGGGCTATTCCGAGGCCCAGCTCGATCAGCTCGGCGACGAGCTCCTCCACGACATTCTCGGCCACGGCCCCATCGAGCCGCTGCTCGAAGATCCGCTGGTGTCAGAAATCATGGTCAACGGCCCGAACCAGGTGTTCGTTGAACGTGCCGGCAAGATCTTTGAGACGAGCGCCAAGTTCGAATCCGACGCGCAGGTGCGACGAGTCATCGACCGCATCGTGTCTCGCATCGGCCGTCGCATCGATGAGTCCTCGCCCATGGTCGACGCCCGTCTTCCTGACGGCTCTCGTGTGAACGCCATCATCCCGCCACTGGCGGTCGATGGTTCCACCCTCACCATTCGTAAGTTCTCCAAGCAGGCGCTCACCGAACAGGACCTGGTGGCATACAACACGCTGACCTGGGAATCGGTTGGCCTGCTCCGGGCCTTCGTCTCCGGCAAGCTCAACATGTTGATCAGCGGTGGTACCGGTTCCGGTAAAACCACGCTGCTCAACGTTTGCTCGAACTTCATCCCCGAAGGCGAGCGAGTCGTCACGATCGAGGACTCGGTCGAGCTTCGCCTCAACCAGCGCCACGTCGTGCGCCTCGAATCCCGCCCGCCCAACGTCGAAGGTCGAGGCGAAGTCTCGATTCGCGACTTGGTCAAGAACTCGCTGCGTATGCGCCCCGACCGCATCGTGGTTGGTGAGTGTCGTTCCGGCGAGGCCTTGGACATGCTCCAGGCCATGAACACCGGCCACGAAGGCTCGCTGACCACACTGCACGCCAACAACCCTCGTGACTGCATTGCCCGTCTCGAGACGCTGGTGCTGATGGCCGGTATGGATCTTCCGATCCGAGCGATTCGTGAACAGATCGCGTCGGCAATCGACGTCATCGTCCAGCTCAACCGTCTGCGAGACGGCACCCGTCGCGTCACCCACATCACCGAGGTCGTGGGCATGGAAGGTGACACGATCACCCTCCAGGACATCTTCCTGCTCGAGACCAAGGGCGTCGACGAGAACGGCAACTACATCGCCGATCTCAAACCAACCGGTCTCCGTCCGCTCGTGGCCCAGCGCCTCGCCGATCACGGCATCGAACTCCGGGCATCGCTGTTCGGTGATCCGATGAACGTAGTCGAGTCATGAACGACCCGATCCTGCTCGCCGGCGTCGGCCTTTTGCTCGGCGCCGTGCTGATCGGCATCAAGCTGTTGATGCCGAAGCTTGCAGCGATGCGTGCACCGCAGAAACCGACGACACCGCACGGCTTGACCGACGCTCGCGACGCCATGGTCGATCGAACGACCAAGCTCGTCGAGAAGCGCAGCGGTCGTGGCTTGCAGAATCGCCTCGAACAGAGCGGCAGCCAGCTGCGTTCGGGTGAGTGGGTCCTGCTCGTCGTCGCCGCCACCGTCGTACTCGGAGCACTTGGCTATCTGCTCGGTCAGGCAATCGCCGCCGGCATCTTGGTCGTCGGCACGCCGATCGTCGCTAACGCCCTACTCAACCGCAACATCAACAAGCGCCAAGAAGCATTCGCCGACCAGCTGCCGGACTTCCTGCAGAACCTGTCGTCGGCACTGCGCTCTGGCCAATCGTTGCCCCAGTCGATCGCCTCGATCGCTCCCGACCTCGAATCGCCCGCCGGCGACGAACTGCGTCGAGTCGTGATCGAGAACCGCATCGGCCGTGACCTCATCGAGTCGTTCAACGATCTCGCTGGTCGCATGAACAGCATCGACTTCGACTGGGTCGTGCGAGCGATCGAGATCAACTACCGCACTGGCGGTGACCTCTCGGTCATCCTGCGCCGCCTCGACTCAACGATTCGAGCCCGCAACCACGTGGCCGGCACCGTGCGCTCGCTCAGCGCCGAAGGCCGCATCTCAGGTGTCGTGCTCGCCGCCCTTCCACCCCTGCTCATGCTGGCCGTCCAGATCATCAACCCCGGCTTCCTGAATCCGCTGTTCACCACAGCACTCGGGCGAGCCCTACTGATCGGCTCCTGCATACAGCTGCTGATCGGTACGATCTGGCTCTCGAAAATGGCAAAGTTCAAGTTCTGATGGATCCCGTACTTCTCGCCAGTTGCGCACTTATCGGCCTGTCGGTTGCGATGCTCGTGTACCTGATGCTCGCCCGCAACGCAGGTACCGTCATCAGCGGCAGCAGCGCCATGCCTCCACCCCCGGGGGGCCCGACCCTCGCCCCTCGCGCCCCGACGGCAGCCGCCGACGTGCTCGCCAAGGCGGGCGAGAAGTCCGCTGCTGCGAACTCGCCAGACAGCTCAAACCTCCACGAAGTGCTGCTGCAGCGCTCCCGCTCGGAACGCGTCGTCAAGCCCTGGTTGAACAAGGTCAACAGCCTCGTCACCGGTGCCACGCCGCGGCGTCGTGTCGAACAGCTCCACGAGATGGCAACCACCGCAGGTGTTGCTCGCACTTGGACGCCACAGCGCATCGCGACCGCCCGCACCGTCTCGCTCGTTAGCGGCCTGATTCTCGGCCTGCTGATCTGGCGGGCCATGTCCAGTGGTGGCAACGGCTCCATGGGTGTTGCCATGGGCCTCCTCGTCGCCGGTATCGGCTGGCGCGGCTTCGACGTCTTCATGACGAACCGTGCCCGATCCCGCCAGGAACAGATCATGATGGATCTGCCCGACATCGCCGATCAGATTGCCATCAGCGTCCAGGCTGGCCTCAGCTTCGAGCAAGCCATCCGCCGCACGGTGAACTCGACCGAAGGCCCGCTCTCGGACGAACTCGGGCGCTTCCTGCACGACACCCGAGTCGGCATGGTCCGCCAGGTCGCCTTCAAGAACTTGCAAGAACGCGTCGACGTCGCCGACGTCACCTCGTTCGTGCGAGCCATTGCACAGGCCGAAAAGACCGGTGTGTCCATCGCTGAGATCCTCCAGATCCAGGCCGACGAACTCCGCGAGAAGCGCAAGCAACGTGCTGAAGAACGCGCCATGAAGCTGCCGGTGCTCATGCTCCTGCCGCTCGTGACCTGCATTCTCCCGCCGCTGCT
>CAZEMU010000034.1:0-4074 GCA_964513315.1 uncultured Acidimicrobiaceae bacterium
GGTTCGAGAAGACCCAAAACCCGATCGTCGCCACTGCGCTGAACGCAAGGATGAGCGAACCTCCAGCCAGCCCGTCGAGCCCATCGGTCAGGTTGGTGCCGTTCGACATAGCGACGATCGTGAACACCGCCCAGATCACCCAGCCAATGGGGCCGAGATCGATCGACCAGCGACCGCTCGGCAGGCCGACCGCAGTGTCGACATCGGTGAGTGCAATCACGGCAACGGCGAAGGCGGCGGAAGCTGCGAGCTGTAGGCGCAATTTGGTCGACGCGCTGATGCCGGCGTTCGATCCGGTCGACACCTTGTCCCAGTCGTCGAGCAGTCCGATGCCGCAACAGGCGACGGCCAGGCCGAGCAGCAGCAGTCCTTCGCTGCTCAGCGACGAGTCGGTGAGCCCGCTCAGGAGGTACCCGGCTGCCAATCCGACGATGACGCCGATGCCGCCGAGCGTTGGCGTCCCTTGCTTCCGCTCGACGTGACCAGGGACCCCGTCGGTCTGGATTGGCTGATGGATCTTGCGAGCCGACAGCCACACCAACAACATGCGTGTGACGACGAGCGAAATGAGCGCGCCGACCGCGCACGCCAGCAACAGGCGAAGCATCTGGCGCTCCTCTCACGTGGGTTTCCCCATCCGCGACACACCTGGGCGGGCGCCGATCTGTGGTGAAGCTACGCCCGGGCTCGGCGCCTGAAAATGGGGAGGTCACCCTCACTGGCATCCGCCAGCGAGCGACGCAGGTCGGCTAGTTCCAGGCCGCAGCGATGGACTCGATCGACTCGATCCGGTCTTCGAGGGCATAGGCCGAGGTGTGCAGCATCAACTCAGATGCGCCCGTGCGTTGGGCGAGGTCGCGCATGCCAGCGACGACTTCGTCTGGTGTGCCGACGAGCGAGGACACCCGCATCGATTGCGCAGCCTCGAAGTTCGGATGCTCGACCGCTTCTTCGGGCGTGAGCATCGCGACGAGACGCCCAGTCCGTAGACCGAAGCGTCGCAGCCGTGCTGGGCCAGAGAGCCACTCGGCGTGCTCTGCCGTCTCGGCGGCGAGGGTTGAGGCCGTCACGATCGTGTACGGCTCGTCGAGAATCGGCGAGGGGCGGAACGAGGAGCGGTAGACCTCGCACGCCTCGATAGTTCCGCCCATGTCGAAGTGGTGGGCGAACCCGAACGGCAGCCCGAGAACGCCCGCGAGTTCTGCGGAGAACTGGCTCGAGCCGAGCGGGATGATCGACGGGCTCGAGGTCGCCATCGGTGTGGCTCGGAATTGCTGCCACAGTCCGTTCTCTGATCGGACGTCACCGAGCAGTCCCATCACGTCGATGAGGTTCCGAGGGAAGTCTTCGGACTGCGAAGCACGTGCGCCTCGGAGCGCCATCGCGGTTGCGCCGTCGGTGCCGGGGGCCCGGCCGACGCCCATGTCAATGCGGCCCGGGTGCATGGCTTCGAGCAGGGCGAACTGTTCAGCGATCGCCAGTGGCGCGTGGTTCGGCAACATGACGCCGCCCGAACCGACCTTGATGGCGTCGGTTGACGCGGCGAGGTGGGCCATGAGAATGCCCGGCGTGGTCGAAGCGACCGTCGCCATGTTGTGATGCTCGGCGACCCAGATGCGGGTGTAGCCCGAACGTTCGGCGGCCTGGGCGAACTCGGTCGTTTGGCGCAGCGCCTCGCCCGAGCTTTTGCCGTCGGGCACCATCGCAAGGTCGAGGACAGACAGCGGAAGCATGGCTCGAGCGTAGGTCACTCGGTGCCGTCACTCGTTGTCGTCGCCGCCGATCGCCGAGTTCGTTCGTAGCGCTGCTTCTCGCACCAGCAAGGCGAGCGCGGCGATTGCGAGCATCACCGGAAGCGAGCGCCACATGATGGCGACGACGGATTCGGCGACGGCCTCGACGGCGGCGACCTCGAGATCTGGCTCAAGGTCTCGGACGAGCTCAGGTGTTCGGATCAGCTCAGATGCGCCGCCAAGGTCGTCGACACGACTGGCGCCGAGTCGCTCGATCAATTCGGTATCGAGCCGTGTGGCCAGGATCGCTCCGCCAGTTGCGGCACCAAATGCGCCGCCCATGCTCCGGAAGAAGTTCGATGTTGACGTGGCGATGCCCAGGTCCTCGAACGGTGATGCGTTCTGGATCGTCAGCGTGAGGTTCGGAAAGATCAGACCGAGGCCGGTTCCGAATAGCAGCAGGATCGGAGCGAGTTCGATGAACCCGGTGTCCGGGTCGATCGTGGTGAGCCACAACAGCGCGGCGGAAGCGAGCAACGGTCCGACGATAAGCGCCCACTTGTAACGGCCGGTGCGAGTGACGAGCCATCCCGATGCGGCGGCGACGGCGCTGATGCCGATGCTCTGCGGGGTAAGCATCAGCCCGGATCGCGTTGCCGATGCGCCGGTCGAAACCTGCAGGAACAGCGGCAGGAAGGTCGTGACGGCGAGCAGTGAACCCATGAGCAAGAAGCCCATGGCGAAGATCGCCGCACCGGTCCGGTCCTGGAACAGTCGCAGCGGGATCACCGGCTCCTCGGCGCGGCGTTCCTGGAAGATGAACGCAATGGTGGACACAGCGGCAACGGCGATCGTGACGGCCATCTGGGGAGAGCCCCATGCGAACGTGTCGCCTCCCCATACGGGAATCAGGATGAGTGCTGTCGAGCCGATGACGAGCAGCGCGATGCCGAGCCAATCGATGCGGGCCTCTCGGGTCGCGAACGGAAGCCGCAGCCCACGGTTCGTCACCGCGAGCGCGACGAGGCCGATCGGAACGACGCTCCAGAACACCCACCGCCAGCCGGGGCCATCAACGAGCAGCCCGCCGATCAGCGGACCACTCACTGCGGACACGGTGAAGATGGCGGTGAACAGGCCGATCCATCGGCCGCGCTGGCGTGGCGACACGACGTCGCCGACGATGACGAACGCAAGCGACAGCAGGCCACCTCCGCCGATGCCCTGCACCGCCCTGGCTGCGACGAGCGTGACCATCGTCGGAGCGATGGCGCACAGCACGGATCCGAACAGGAAGATCGAGATCGAGGTTTGGTAGACGATGCGGCGTCCGAAGAGGTCCGACATCTTGCCGTAGAGCGGCGTGACGATCGTCGAGGTCAGCAGGTAGATCGAGACGACCCAGGCGATCTGGTTGGCCGATCCGAGTTCGCCGGCGATGGTCGGCAACGCCGTCGCGACGACGCTCTGCTCCACCGACGACAGGAACATGCCGACCATGAGGCCGCCCATGAGCCAGCGCAGTTGCGTCGGCGAGATCGCTGGCGTCGACGAGGGGACACCGCCGCTCGGCGCCTCGGGTTCTGTCATTGGTCTGATCGTCGCAGAGCGTCGGGGTCTGGCGGTAGCCCGCCGCCCGTAGCGTGAAGACGATGTTGGTTTTCGTCGACTACGAACACGAAGAGCGCTACACGCAAGAGGGGACCGACTGGCTGCTCGCCGCTCGCGCTCGGATCACGTATCGCCTCGAAGACCTGTCAGGTCGCCACTGCATGCTCGTGCGCTACGACCGCATCACGCCCGAGTTGCTCGACCGTCTCGGCGTCGAGGCGATCTTCATCAGCGGGCAAGGCACCGACCCATCGAAGTACCGGCCGGAGGACACCGCAGCGTTCGAGCAGATCGTCCGAGCGTCGGGTTTGCCCGTCTTCGGCTTCTGCGGTGGCTGGCAGTTCATGGCCGGCTGCTTCGGCTCCAGCCTGGAGAGGATCGAGGTTCCCGACGAGCGCAAGGGCGACGACATCATCACCGAGTGGCCTGGCGGTCGGCTCGCTGAGTTCGGGTACTACCCGGTCGACGTGCTCGACGGTTCGCATCCGGTGCTTGCTGGCCTCGGCGACGCTCCGACGTTCCGCCACGCGCACGGTCTGCACATCCCTGAACTTCCGGCGGGGTTTCGCACGCTTGCATCAACGCCGGTCACGCCGGTGCAGATCGCCGTCGACGACGACCGACGCATGGTCGGCACCCAGTTCCATCCCGAGTACTGGACCGACGAACATCCCGACGGCCGTCAGATGATCGCCAACTTCCTCAACTGGGCCGGCATCACCTGAGCCCT
>CAZEMU010000034.1:4174-5677 GCA_964513315.1 uncultured Acidimicrobiaceae bacterium
GTCGGCGTAGTGGTTGCGGGCGACGTCGGGGTGTGAGCGCAGGCGGACCTTGAGGTTGTTCTCGCCGAACAGCGTGTGGATCTGTTCGCCGTGGAGGTCACGGAGATCCTCGTGTGCTTCGGCGGCGAGGTCGGCCGGTAGCTCGACAGGTTCGAAGGTCGACTCGAACGTCGGGTTGAAGAACAGCGCCACCGAGAGTCGATCGCGTTCGGTTGGGCTGACGACTCGATGCGGTGTCGCTCGCAGGTAACCGCCGGTGGCGGCTTGCAACATCGCGCCGAGATTCAAGATGTAGGAGCCGGGGATCGGCTCGGCGGTGACCAGCTCGCCGTCGATCATCACCTGGAGGCCCGCAACGTCGCTCTGCAAGATGAACGTCGCCACGCCGGTGTCGTGGTGCAGGCCCACGCCTTGGCCTCCATCTTCGGTGGCGGCGGGTCCGGCGTCGGGGTTGACGGGGTAGCGGATGATCTTGACGTGCAGATCGTGGTCCGGGACAAAGCCGCTCGTGAACTGATCGACCGGTTGTCCGAGGCCGAGCGCGATGGCTTCGACCACGGCGACGCCAACACCGTGCACCGCTTCCATCCAATCGAGCGCGACAGGAGCAAGCTCTGGCAGCGCCGCCGGCCACTGGTTCGGCCCGCGGAGGCGGAGCCATGCCGGACCGTCGTGGCCTGGCTCGGGCGCTTCTTGTTCGGGGCCGTAGTCGAGCTGATCGCGCCAGTCGGCCTGGCCTTGGGTGCGCTCGTCGCCAAGAATCGTGTAGCCACGAAACGCCGCCGAGTTCTCAATCGCGAGTGCGCGACGATCGGCCTCGGGCAGTGCGAAGAACTCGTTGCCACGATCGAGCAGTGCTTGGTCGAGTTCGGGGTCGACGCCATGGCCGACCAGGTACACGAATCCGGTTGTATGCAGATGTTCCCGGAGCTCAGCGATGAACGCCTGCCCACCCGGGCTGGCCGGGTCAGCGAGGAAGTCGGCGATGTCAACGACAGGAAGCGAAGGCACCCACAAAGGTTACGGCTCGGCCCCAACGGCTCCGGCGTCCGGTCTCACAGCAGAGGCGTTACGGGCTTGCCCGGGGCGTGCCGAGAGGGATCCGCAGTTCCTGGCCCGCAAAGATGACGTCGGGGTCGGCGATCGTCAACGGGTTCGCCTTCGCGATGATCCCGAACGCCGACGCATCGCCATAGAAGTTCGTCGCGATCGCCGAGAGCGTGTCGCCCGCCTGCACGGTGTACGGCTGCCAGCCTTCGAAATCATCGACGAGCAACGGTCCATAGATCACCGGAATCGTCACCCTCGGGGGAGGGAAGCCCTCGCCGTCAGACACGTCTTCCTCGAACACGGTCAGGAACAGACGTGGCAACTTCATCGCCGTCGCCTCGATGCCAGAAATCGTGAACTGGAACTGGGTGACGGTCACGCCGCTGTTGGTGATGAAGCCGTCGAGCTGGTCGTGGCCTTCGGTAAGCGACCATTGCACGTTGCCTTCGAAGG
>CAZEMU010000034.1:5777-7589 GCA_964513315.1 uncultured Acidimicrobiaceae bacterium
CTGCTCGCTTGGGTCTTCTTGCTCTCCGGCATCTTCTTCATCGTCGGCGGCATCTTCCTGCTCATCAAGAAGAGGGGCTGAGCGCTATGGCGGCCGTCACTCTCGCCGAGATCAGCTCGTCGAGCTGGGAACACCCGGGCGACCGCGCCGCGCTCGCCGCGCTGCGGGCCATCCCGGGTCTCGACAGCGTCATGCGGGCCATCATCGGCCGCTTCGGCGAAACCAACATCCGCATGATGATGCAGGCCAACGCCATCAAGACGAGCGAGACGCAGTACCCCGACATCCATCGTGCGTTGCGCGACACCTGCGAGGTCCTCGACTGGCCGGTGCCTGAGCTCTACGTCAGCCAGTCGCCGATCGTGAACGCCGGCGCGCTTGGCGTCGATGAGCCGTTCATCGTGTTGCAGTCGAGCCTGGTCGAAGTGCTCGACGAGGGCGGCCTGCATGCAGTCATCGGCCACGAGGTCGGTCACATCATCAGCGAGCATGCGCTCTATCGCACGGTGCTCAACCTGTTGCTCTCGCTCAGCCGGGCCGCATCGCCGCTGATCAGCAGCGCCATGATACCGATCATGCTCGCCTTGCTCGAGTGGAACCGGAAGTCAGAGCTGTCGTGTGACCGCGCTGGGCTTCTTGCCGTGCAAGACCTCGACGTCTCGCTCGGTGCGCTCGCTGCGATGGCCGGCGGCATCCGCGGCCGCAACGACAAGATCAACCTCGACGACTTCGTCGCCCAGTCCGACGCCTACCTCGACACCGACGGCATGGCGTCGTTCTACAAGATCACCGCCATGCTCCAGCGCCCACATCCGTTCGTGATGAGTCGTGTTGCCGAGCTGCGCAATTGGGTCACCGACGGCACGTATCACGCCATCCTCGAAGGCGACTACACCCGTCGCGGCGACGAGGACAGCGTCGCCACCGAGGCTCGCGAAGCAGGCGAGTACTACAGCGAGCACGCAACCGAGGTGTTTGAGAACACCGAGGACAAGCTGATCCGAACCCTCCGTGGCTTCGTCGACCGTCTCGACAGCGCCGTCGATGCCCTCAGCGGCAGCGCTGGAAGCGGAAGTGGCTCTGCCTCCGACGACAGCGACGACTCGGCACCGGTCGCCTGAATCGACACATTCCAATCCAACCTTCGGCCCGCTCCGAACCCTGATCGGAATCGTCGCCGACTCGGCCGTTCCTGGGCCCCTGTCGTTGTGGTAACCCATTGGTTGGGTCGCTCCGTCATCAGGCTGTGAGCTCGCCACGCGGAAGCGGCAGTCTCGGGCGCAGGCCGGTCGGCGGCTCCATCGTTTTCAAGTTGTTTTGTGTCCCAGGCGAGACCGAGCGGGTGAGCTTCGCTACCTTTCGCGACGTGCTCTTGCGACGAACAACTCGGACATGGCTTCTGGCTGCCCTGTTCGCGCTCGTCGCGGCCTCGTGCGGCAGCGGCGCGACATCAACCGAGTCATCCGAAGTCGCATCGAACGCCGTCGACGCGGCCGAGTCCGTCGCCCCGACGCCAATCGCCACGACGCCACCGCTCGACGTAGCGGAAGACCCAACGGCGGCTCCTGTCGAGCCCACCGCTCCCGCAGTCGAGGACCCAGCGGCCGAAGAGCCGCTCACCGAAGAAACGGTCGAAGAGGAGCGGGTCGAGGAAGCTCCTGCAGACGAGGCACCTATCGCTGAGGACCAGGCCGAACAAGCCGAGCAGGCGCAACCTGCGCCGACCGCTGCTCCGGCAACGACTGAGGCTCCGGCAGCGAGTGGGGCTCCGGCAGCGAGTGGGGCTCCGGCAGCGAGTGGGGCTCCGGCAGC
>CAZEMU010000034.1:7689-33270 GCA_964513315.1 uncultured Acidimicrobiaceae bacterium
CGAGTGGGGCTCCGGCAGCGAGTGGGGCTCCGGCAGCGAGTGGGGCTCCGGCAGCGAGTGGGGCTCCGGCAGCAACTCCGACTCCGGTCCCGCCACCGCCGACGAGCACACCCGTTCCCGCACCAACCGCAACGCCGATTCCGGCTCCGACGGCCACACCTGAGCCGCCACCCGCACCTGCCATCACCGTCCCCGAACTCGCCGGCTCGTTCCCGACGGTCGGTGGAGGACAGATCGACCTCGGTTCCCTCCAAGGCCAAGACGTCGTCTTGTGGTTCTGGGCACCGTGGTGACCGTTTTGAAATGCCGAAGCGCCCACGGTCGTGAGCGTCCAATCACAATTCGGTAGCCAAGTCCGCTTCGTCGGAGTCCCAGGCCTTGCTGGCTCGTCGGACTTTGGTCCCTTCATCGATCGCCACGGTGCCTCGGGCTTTGCCCACATCGAGGGCGGTGATGACATCTGGCGTCGCTTCGGCGTGACCCAGCAACGCACCTACGTCTTCATCGATGGCGAAACCGGCACCTGGCGCCGCACCGGCTACGGCAACCTCGCCGGCGAAGTTCAGACGTTGATCAACTAAGCAACTCCTGAGCGCTGAGCGGCCATGATTGGTTCATGGCAAACCCCAGCAGCGCAGAGTTCGTTCTGATCGAACGCCCACTCGAACGAGTCGCGCACGTGATCCTGAATCGACCCGAGCGCCGCAACGCCTTGACCGGGCCGCTCGCCGATCAGCTGGCTGAGACGCTCGAGTCGCTCAACACCGATGAGACACTCAACGCCATCGTGATCCGAGGCGCAGGAAATGCGTTCTGCTCCGGGCTCGACCTCAAAGAGTTCGCCGCCGACCCGCAACCTGACTGGGTCCCTGACTTCGGCAAGAAGTGGCGACGAGTCCACGCAGCCGTCTTCGACTCGCCCCACATCATCGTGGGCGCACTCGAGAGAGCAGCAGTGAATGGCGGCGCTGCGCTCGCGCTTGCCTGCGACTTCTTGGTCGCGGGCGACGGTGCGTTCCTGCAGGTCGGCGAGATCCAGCAAGGCATGGCGGCGCCGATGAACATGGCGTGGCTACGACTCCGGTTCCCCGAGAACGTCGCCGCTCGGCTCACGCTGCTCGGCGACCGCGTCCTCGGCCCCGAACTCGTCCGCCTCGGCATTGCGTTTCTGTCCGTGCCCGACGAACATGTGCTCGACACGGTTGCTGAGCTGACGGCTCGCTTCGACTCCCACGATCCCGATGGCGTCGTGCGAATCAAACGCACACTTCGACGAAGCATGGTTCCCGAAACCGCCGACGAGTGGTTCGCCAGGTTCCTGGCCACCGACCCGCTCAAGACCGCAACGACCCGGCCCATCGCCGCCAAGGACGCATGATGAGAGCAGAGGCACTCAGCGCCGCCAACACGTGGTTCGACGGCGGAGGCTTCCTCGACGAACTCGGGCGGCGAGTCGCCTGCCGCACCGAGAGTCCCGACCTCGAGCGCCGCAGCGACCTGCGGGCCTATCTCACCGATGAGATCGGCCCGTCCCTCGTCGAGCTTGGCTTCACGTTCGAGGTCTTCGACCATGCCGAGCCGGATGGTCCGCCGTTTCTGATCGGCGAACGCGTCGAGTCACCCGACCTGCCGACCGTGCTCACCTACGGCCACGGCGACGTCGTGCTCGGCTACGACGAGCAGTGGGCTGACGGCCGTTCGCCCTGGACGCTCGAGGTCGACGGCGATCGCATCTATGGACGCGGCACTGCGGACAACAAGGGTCAGCACACGATCAATCTGGCGGCGATGCGGACCGTCCTCGAACAACGCGGCTCGCTTGGCTTCAACGTCATCTACCTGATGGAGACGGGGGAGGAGTGCGGCTCGCCGGGGCTCGGCGAGTTCTGTGCCCAGCACCGTGAACGCCTGCGTGCCGACGTATTGATCGCTTCCGACGGACCCCGCAATGGGGCCGACCGTCCGACCGTGTTCATGGGATCGCGCGGTGCCTACAACTTCACGATGCGGCTCAATCTGCGAGACGGCGGCCATCACTCGGGGAACTGGGGCGGTCTGCTCTCCAATCCAGGCATCGTCCTGGCCAACGCGCTGGCGAGCATGGTCGACGCCAAAGGGCAGATCCTGGTCGACGGATGGCGGGCCGAGCCGATGACCGACTCGGTTCGTGCTGCGATCGGCAAGCTCTCCGTCGGCCAAGACCCCGGCGATCCCGAGATCGACCCCGAATGGGGCGAACCGGACCACACGCCGGCCGAGCGCGTGCTCGGCACGAACACGTTCGAGGTGCTGGCGTTCGAGACGGGCAACCCGCGCAACCCGGTCAACGCCGTGCCGCCGACTGCGGTCGCCCACTGTCACCTGCGCCTCGTCGTCGGCACGGACCTCGACGAACTTCTTCCCGCCCTGCGACGCCATCTCGACGCACACGGCTTCGAAGCGATCGAACTCGAGGCCGCCGACGTCTCAATGAAACCGACCCGCCTCGACCCTGAGCATCCCTGGGCCAAGTGGGTCGTCGCCTCGATCGAAGAGACCTCGGGCCAAGACGTTGCGGTGCTGCCCAACCTCGGCGGCTCACTCCCGAACGACGTGTTCGCCGACCTGCTCGACTTGCCGACCATCTGGGTGCCACACAGCTACGCCGGATGTTCGCAGCACGCACCGAACGAGCACGCACTCATCTCGACCTGTCGCAGCGCGATGCAGATCATGACCGGCCTGTGGTGGGACCTCGGCGCCGGGCAGACGCCAGCCGGGCACACCGTTCCCGCCTAGACGCGAACAAGCCGACTGTCGGGAGGGGTCCCGGACAGTCGGCTTGTTTGATGAGCGCATCCGCCAGGTGCGCTCACGACCGGTAGCCGCCGCCTGTTGCCAGGCCTACCGGTGACGAACTTGCCGCTCGGGCAAGTCAGTCGGCGTCAACAGGTGACTTGTGTCGCCCACTCCTGGACCCGGACCCAAAGCTCCTCGCCGTCCGCCACGGTGATCTGAGGTGCTTCGGTGTCTTCCGCATGGGCCTCTTCTGAGGTGTTGTCGAATGCCGCCATGGGTTCCGCCTTTCGTCCCCGTCATCATGCGATGGGGACGGATGGCAGAACTGTGAGCCAACGCGCACTTGTCCTGTCACGGTCGTCACAACGACCTCGGAGATGTTGCGTTAGGCGCGGAGGTGTTCGTTGGAGGCGTCCCAGACGGGGCCGTCGAGCACCGTTGCTGTGCGCATCTCGTCGAGGACGAGAACACAGAGCTCGGTGCCGGGCGCCGCGTGGTCAGCGGTGACGTAGGCGAATGCCAGTGACTTGTCGACGGTGAAGCCGTAGCCGCCGCTCGTCGTCAGGCCCACGGCGGTGCCGTCGGCGGTGAAGACGCCTTCGCCGCCCAGGCAGTCGGCCAGCTCGCCGTGTGTACCGTCGTAGGCGGGCACGTCGACGTCGAGGTAGACGAGCTTCCACGGGTTGCCGCTCGGCGGACGATCGAGGGCTTCCTTGCCGACGAAGTCGCCCTTGTCTCGCTTGACGAAGAACTCGACGCCCGCCTGGATCGGGCCGATGTCATGGGTGAGCTCGTTGCGGGTGAGGTACGCCTTTTCGATGCGCAGCGAGTTGAGCGCGTGGCCGCCGAAGTCGGCGATGCCGTGTGCTTCGCCGGCAGCCCAGAGTGCGTCGTAGACGGCGACCATCTGGTCGACGCCCATGTGGAGCTCCCAGCCGAGTGCACCGGTGAAGCCGACACGCAGTGCGAACACATCGACGCCAGCGATCGACATCGGCTTCGACGACAAGAACGGGAACGCCTCGTTCGACACGTCAGCATCGGTAACGGCCGACAGCACCTCGCGGGCCTGTGGCCCAACCAAAACCAGCACGCCCCGGTCGGTCGAGTGGTCGGTGATGGTGACGTCTTCGCCGTCGGCCACGGACTGGTTCAGCCAGTCGAAGTCGCGGCACTCGCCCATGGCACCGGACACCAAGTAGTAGGCGTCTTCGGCGACTCGGGTAACGGTGATCTCGGTCTCGATGCGGCCCTGCTCGTTGAGCACATAATTCAGAGCGATGCGGTGGTCCTTGCCCGGAATGCGACCGGTGGTCACCCGGTCCAGGAAGCTACGAGCGGCGGGGCCCGTCACCTCGTACTTCGAGAACGCAGTCAGGTCCATCAGGCCGACCCGTTCGCGCACGGCGGCGCACTCTTCCTTGACCGCCGCGTACCAAGCGGGGCGACGCCAGCCAGTGGCGTCTTCGAGCGGCTGATCCTCGGGCACGAACCACTTGGGCTGTTCCCAGCCGTAGAACTCGGTGAACATCGCCCGCTTGGCCTTGAGCGGCTCGTACAAGCTCGACGTACGCACCGGACGATTCGCCAGACGCTCATGGCCCGGAGGGTGCACCCGGAACATCCACTCGTAATCCTCGACCGCCTTGGGGTCGATGTAGTCGTGGTCGGCCCATGCGAAACGACGAGGGTCGTAGTGGCGAAGGCTCAGTTCGGTTTCGCCGTGGACCATCCAGCGGGCCATTTCGCGACCGGCGCCAGGGCCCCACGCAAGACCGATCGACGAGCCCGTGTTCAGCCAGTAGTTGCGCAGACCCGGTGCCGGGCCGAGCAGCATGTGGCCATCGGTCGTGTGCGTGATCGCGCCGTGCACGACCCGCTTGATGCCCACCTCGCCCATCGCAGGCACTCGCTCAAACGCTTCGGCAAGCCACGGTGCGATCTTGTCGTAGTCGGCGGGGAAGAGCGGGTTCTCGGCTTCCCAGGGAACGCCGTCCTTCCAGATCTGCTCGGCGCCGTGCAGCTCGTAGATGCCGATCAAGCCAGCGGTCTGTTCCTGACGGATGTAGCCAGCGGCGCGGTTGTCACGCATCACCGGCATTTCCCACGACAGGTCCGCGGCGAACTCGGGCAGCTCCTCCGTCACGAGATAGTGATGCAGCACGTTGGCCTGCGGGACGGTGAACCCGCTGAGGGCCGCAACCTGGTCGCCGTAGCAACCGGCCGCATCGACCACGTGCTCGCAGGTGACGGTGCCCTTCTCGGTCACGACCGACCACTCGCCGTTCGGAAGCTGGTTGACCTCGAGCACCCGGTTGCGGCGCACGACTGACGCTCCGGCGGCTCGGGCACCGTTGGCGAACGCCATGGTGACGCCGCTCGGATCGACGTGGCCTTCGCCCTCGGTCCAGATGCCGGCGAGCACGTCGTCGAAGTTGTAGTACGGGTTGATCTTGGCCAGCTCGTCGGGGCCGAGTAGCTCGATCGGATAGCCGATGTAGCGGCCGACGCCTAGGTGCGTCTTGAGCGCATCGAGCTCGTCGTCGGTGTACGCAACCCGGATGCCACCGGGCGTGTGTAGCGAGACTTCTTGGCCGGTCATGCCGGGAAGCTCGTGGTACAGCTCGAGCGCGTAGTGATGGAAGGCGGCGGTCGTGTAGTCGCCGACCGAGCGAGTGATCTGGCCAGCGGCGTGCCAGGTCGAGCCCGAGGTCAGCTCGGCCTTCTCGATCAGCATGACGTCGGTCCAACCCTCTTGGGTCAGATGCCAGAGCAGCGAGGCGCCGTGGACGCCTCCGCCGATGATGACGACGCGGGCACTGCTCGGGAAGTCAGTAGCGGGCATGTTCGTGGCGCTCATAGGTCGTGGGTCTCTCGATTCCTGAAGGTCAGGGGTTAGGCGCGGGTGCGCTCGCTGGTCGGGTCGTAGAAGGGGCGGTAGCTCGCGGTGGCAGGCACGGCGGTGCCGTTCACTCGGAGCTGGAAGTCGGCGTCGATGACCTCAGCGCGAGGCATCTCGAGCGGGGCGGTCACATAGCCCATGCCGAGGGCGGCGCCGACGGTGTGGCCGTACATGCCGCTGGTGGTGTGGCCGACGATCTCGCCGTTCCGCAGGATCGGTTCGTCGTGGTAGAGCAACGGCTCGGGGTCGTTGAGCTTGAATTGCACCAAGCGACGCGCGATACCGGCCTCTTTCTGAGCCAGCAGCGCATCACGGCCGATAAAGCCGCCGGGCTTGTCCCACGCCACCGCGAACGACAGGCCGGCTTCGAGCGGTGTGTCTTCGTCGGTGATGTCGTGGCCCCAGTGGCGGTAGCCCTTTTCGAGGCGAAGCGAGTTGAGCGCGTGGTAGCCGGCGTGACGCAGGCCGTGCGGTTCGCCCGCGGCGACCAGGGTCTCGTACACGTGAGCGGTGAACTCGCTCGGCACGTACAGCTCCCAGCCGAGCTCGCCGACGTAGGTCATGCGCAGCGCAAGCACGTTGGCGTAGCCGAGGTCGATTGTGCGGGCGGCGCCGAACGGGAATGACTCGTTGTCGAACGCCGAGTCGCTGACCGACTCGAGCAGGGCTCGGCTGTTCGGCCCCATGACGGCGATCACCGAGTGACCCGAGGTCACATCGCTCGCGGTGACGAACGCATCGGGATCCAGGTTGCGGGTGAGCCAGTTGAAGTCACGGTTCTGCGTCGCCACGGCACTCACGACGAAGAAGTGATCTTCGGCCAGGCGAGTCACGGTCAGGTCGGCTTCGATCCCGCCGCGCTCGTTGAGCCAGGCGCCGTAGACGGCCTTGCCGGGTTCGACGTCGACGTCGTTGGCGCAGATCCGGTTGAGCTGTGCGGCGGCATCGCGGCCGCGGACCTCGAACTTGGAGAAGCTCGTCTGGTCAAACAGAGCGACGGCTTCGCGGGTCGCCTGGTGCTCGGCCGCAGAGAGGTCGAACCAGTTCTGGCGTCCGTAGGTGTACTCGTAGTGCGCTTCGTCGGGCGATGCTGCGTACCAGTTGGGGCGCTCCCAGCCGTTGGCTTCGCCCATGCAGGCGCCCGCAGCGACGAGCTTGTCGTGCAGGGGAGTGCGGCGGGCGCCGCGAGCGGTGTCCTTCTGGCGGAACGGCCAGTGCATCTCGTAAAGCAGGCCGAGCGTCTCGGTCGCACGATCACGGACGTAGCGACGGTTGCCCTGGAACGGGTGGAAGCGACGGACGTCGACGTCGGCCAGGTCCATCGGCGGGTGGCCGTCGAGCATCCAGTCGGCGAGCACCCGACCGGCGCCACCAGCGGACTGGATGCCGACCGAATTGAAGCCAGCAGCGCAGAAGTGGTTCTTCAGCTCGGGCGTCTCGCCGAGGATGTACGCATCGTCGGGGGTGAACGACTCAGGCCCGTTGAAGAACAGGCGGATGCCGGTCTCGCCGATGATCGGCATGCGGTGGATCGCTTTTTCGATGACGGGTGCCAGGTGGTCCCAGTCGTCGTCGAGGTGCAGGAACGGCTTGTCGGGCAGCTCGTGGGCGTCGATCGGCTTGGCGACCGGTTCGAAGAAGCCGACGAGCAGGCGGCCCGTTTCTTCTTTGATGTAGGTGTTGCTGTGGGGGTCACGAAGCGTTGGCAGGCCGTGGCCGAGACCTTCGATGTGTTCGGTGACGATGTAGAAGTGCTCGCAGCCGTGAAGCGGCAGGGCCACGCCAGCCCTGGCGGCAAGGTGACGAGACCACAGGCCGGCGCACGTGACGACCATCTCGGAGCGGATCTCACGACCATCGGTGGTGCGCACGCCGACGGCCTGCCCGTTGTGAGTGAGGATGTCCTCGACGCCGCAGTTCTCGACAATGCGGGCACCGCCAGCCTTGGCGGCGTTCGCCAGCGCCATGGTCGTGTCGACCGGGCTGGTCTGACCGTCACGGGGAACCCAAACGCCCCCGACGAGATCATCGGTGTGCATGAGCGGCCAGTGCGAGGCCAACGTCTCGACATCGACCGGCTGCACGTCGACGCCAAAGCAGCTCGCCATCTCGGCGCCGCGGTGCAGCTCCTCGAGGCGTTCGTGATCGGGGGCGACGGCGATCGAGCCGGTGCGCTTGAAGCCGGTGGGGTAGCCGTCGAGCTCGAGCTGCTCGTACAGCTCGCCGCCGTACGAGGCGAGGCGGGTCATGTTCGCCGTGGCCCGGAGCTGGGCAACGAGGCCGGCGGCGTGCCATGTCGTGCCGCTGGTGAGCGTGTTGCGTTCAAGTAAAATCACGTCGCTCACGCCCCGCAGGGTGAGGTGATAAGCGACACTTGCTCCGATGATGCCGCCACCAACGATGACGACTCGGGCGGTTTCGGGGAGCTCCTTGGAGCCACTCACTCGAGACGCTGCTGCCGTCGCCTTGTCGAGTTCTGCAAGCCCGGAATCCGACCCTGCACTCTCGGTGTTAGGTGCCATCACGCAGACGCTAGACGATCTAACTGAAGACTGGTACGGTTCGCCACAGATACGCGAGAAAAACCTGAGGGGGTCCCATGGAAGCCACAACCGACGCACGCGCGTTGGCGCAGAAACACCTGCTGCCGCACTACACCAAGGGCGCCGCTTGGCAGAGTGATCAGCTCGCGACCATCGATCGCGGCGAAGGCTGCTACGTCTGGGACACCGACGGCAACAAGTATTTGGACGGTCTTGCAGGCCTGTTCTGCACGAATCTCGGTCATGGCCGCCATGACTTGTCTGCGGCTGCTGCCAAGCAGATGGACCGCCTGGGCTTCTTCCCGAACTGGGGCTACTCGAACCCGGCGACGACCGAAGCGGCCTCGATGATCGCCGCCCAAGCGCCGGGCGACATCGACGAAGTGTTCTTCGTTAACTCTGGCTCCGAAGCCGTCGAGTCAGCGCTCAAGTTCGCCCGGAACTACCACGTCGCCAAGGGTGACACCGACCGCTACAAGGTCATCGCCCGTGAGTGGTCCTACCACGGCACCACGCTCGGCGCCCTCGCCGTCACTGGCATCCCTAAGTTCAAGACCCACTTCGCCCCGATGCTGTGGGACGGCGTCCGCCACGTGCCCAACACCTACGGCGTCGAGATCCCCGAGGGCGGCACCGCAGCCGACCTCGACTGCGTCAAGGCCATCGAAGCCATGATCCTCGAAGAGGGTCCCGAGACCGTCGCCATGGTCATCGCCGAGCCAGTCCAGAACGGCCGGGGCGCACTCGTACCGCCCGAGGGCTACTGGCAAGAACTCCGCCGCATCTGTGACAAGTACGGCGTGCTGCTGTGCGCTGACGAAGTCATCAACGCCTTCGGCCGTCTGGGTCACTTCACCGGTAGTGAGCGCATGGGCGTCGTGCCCGACCTCATCACCTTCGCCAAGGGCGTCACGAGCGCCTACATCCCGCTCGGTGGCGTCATGATCCGACGCCCCCTGGTCGAAGAGATCTGGGAATCCGAAGTCGGCATGTTCAACCACGGCTCGACCTTCGGTGGCCACCCCGTCGCCACCGCTGTCGCTGTCGCCAACATGCGGGCCATGAAGGACGAGCAGATCTTCCAGAACGTCCTTGACAACCAGGACTACTTCAAGTCCTCGCTCGAAGGCGTCATGGCCGCCCACGATTGCGTGAGCGAAGTCCGCGGCACCGGCTACTTCTACGCATTCGAGTTCTGCGGCAGTCGCGCTGAAGGCCGAGCGCTCACCGAAACCCAGCACACGGGACTGCGGGGCGGGGCACTCGCGTCGTTCGTCCGCGAAGCACAGATCATGATTCGTCCCGACGACCGTGGCGCCACCTTCTTGACCATCTCGCCGCCGCTCGTTGCCGACAGAACCGTTCTCGACGACCTGGTGAGTCGGGTCGATCAGATCGCTGGCCGCACCAGCGAGTGGCTCGCCCGCAACACCTAGACAACCAGTCGCAAACCGGCGTTTGTGGGGCAGCGGGGGGCTGAGTAGCCGCTATCCCGGCACAAACACAAATGTTCGCGTACGCTTCGCACGTCCAACCCTTGGAGGGGAACATGAAATCAATGAAGTGGCTCGGCGGGATCGCCCTCGGCCTCGGTCTGCTGTTTGCAGCCTGTGGCGGCGGCGATGACCTCGAAGAGCTGAATGTCGCGTACTTCCGCGAATGGCCAACTCCGAACCAGTTCGGCCAAGACGATGGTTCGTTCGCCGAAGCAGTCGGCGTCGACATCAACTGGATCCCGTTCAACAGCGGTGGCGAAATGGCCGAAGCCATGGAAGCCGGCGAGATCGACATCTCGTACTCACAGGGTCTGACCCCGTTCGCGAACTTCGTCAACAACGGCGCTGACCTCAAGATGGTCGGCATTGCCGTGTCCTACGCCGAAGCAGACAACTGTGTCGCTCAGGGCTCGCTTGGCGTGACCCGTGACAACGCAGCCGAAGTCCTCAAGGGCGCAACGGTGATGACGCCATTCGGCAACGTCACCCACTTCAAGATGCTCTCGATGATGGAGTTCCTGGGTGTGAACCTTGATGACCTCAACATCGTCCAGGCCGAAGGTGGCGCCACCACGGCAGCCGCATTCGAGTCCGGCGACATCGACGTCGGTTGCGCCTTCGGTGGCTCGATCGTCACGATGCTCGACGGCGGCGGTGAGCTGATCATGACCGGCGCTGAGCACGAAAGTGACATCGGCATCTTCACCTACGACATCATCTCGATCCCGACCTCGTTCGGCGAAGAGCACGCAGATGTCGTCACCGACTTCATCAAGGCAACCGACGACTTCAACAACGCATGGGCCGCAAACCCAGGCGCCCAGAACCCGACCATCGCTCAGGCAGCGGGTATGGAAGACGTTGGCAACTTCCTCGGCGGCGAAGTCTGGTTCGACTTCCCGACGATCGCCGAACAGCTCGGCGCTGACTGGATGGGCGGCAACGTTGCATCCACGATGCAGGAACAGCTCGAAACCTTCGAGCGCCTCGGCCAGATCGACGCAGTGAACGCTGACTTCGCTGCTGCGGTCGACACCAGCTTCCTCGAGGCTGCTGCAAGCTGATTCGTCGCTTCGGCGACACGTTTGGCTGACGCTCAGCTTTGCCAGGACCGCACGCTGGGACGATTGACCCATGCGTTTGCGAGCTTGCGAGCAAAGGCGGGCTTCTCTGGGCCGGCGCCGGGATTCGTCCCGGCGCCGGTCTCATTTCTGATCACAGCAGCCCTGCGCTGCACTTCTCTGGGGGGAACACGTGAAGGACCTTTCGGTTCGCAACGTCGACATGGTGTACGACGTGCCCAAGGGCGAAGACGTCCAGGCGCTCAAAGACGTCTCCTTTGATCTCGAGTCGGGGCGCTTGCTCACGTTGCTCGGCCCGTCTGGCTGCGGCAAGACGACGCTGCTGAACATCTTGGCCGGCTTCCTCGCGCCCACCGGTGGCACCGTCACGCTCGGCGACGACGTCATCACCGGCCCTTCCCAAGAACGCGGCATGGTGTTCCAGCAGGGCGCCTTGTTCGAATGGCTGACGGTGGCCAAGAACATCGGCTTCGGCCCTCGAATGAACCGGGCCAACAAGGCGGAGACGGCCGCAAGGACCGAAGAGCTGCTCGACACGGTCGGCCTCTCGGGCTTTGGCGATGCGATGGTGTACGAGCTGTCCGGCGGTATGCAGCAGCGTGTTGCGCTGGCTCGCTGTTTGGCCAACGACCCCGACGTGATCCTGATGGACGAGCCACTCGGTGCGCTCGACGCGCTGACCCGCGAGAAGATGCAGAAGCTCGTCCTCGACCTGTGGAACGAGACCGGCAAGACCGTGATTCTGGTGACGCACTCCGTCGAGGAAGCCCTGTACCTCGGCGACCGCCTGTTCGTGATGGCGCCCCGGCCGGGTCGCATCGAGCGGGAATATGACCTGCCGTTCGCCGAGATGGCGCTGACGCGAGACGCCCGAGAACTCAAAGCATCGCCCGAGTTCATCGAGAAGCGCGAAGAGATTCTCTCGCTGATCTGGGAGATGGAAGAAGAAATCATGGGAAGGACGGCGGGCTGATGACTGCTGCAAAGGTGGTCGGCGGGCAGACCACGGAAGTACTGGCGGAGAATCGACCGAGTTCGCCCTTCTCCTTCTTCAACCGTGGTCCGCGATCGGACCGCAAGACGGTGACCTTCGGTGACTCGTCCGCGGTGCGCAGCGATTGGCGCTGGAGCCTCATCTCGCTCGTGCTGCTGTTCTTCGTGTGGTGGGCGACCACCCGTGCCTGGGGTTTCCCGAGCGAGTTCCAGATCGCCGAAGAAGCGAACTATCGCCAGATTGCGAACTGCAACTGCGACGACGACTTCACCCAGATCGTCGGGCCTCGATCGTTCCCCGCTCCTCGTGACACCTGGGACGCGCTCAAGGAACTCACGACCGACGGCTTCCAGAACATCAGCCTGTGGGAACACACGTGGGCCAGCTTGTCCCGCGTGCTCAAGGGCATGTTCTGGGGCGTCTTCGTCGGCGTCCCCGTGGGCTTTGCGATGGGCCTGTCGAGCAAGGCCCGCGGCTTCTTCGACACCCCGGTCGAGCTGTTCCGCCCGATCCCGCCACTGGCGCTGATCCCGCTCTTCATCTTGGCGTTCGGTATCGGTGACGCACCGGCTGTTCGACTGCTGATCTTCGCCAGCATCTGGATCATGATCATCGCCGCCCGCTCCGGCGTCCAGACCGCAAACCTCTCCAAGGTTCGAGCCGCGTACTCCCTGGGAGCTTCCAAGACCCAGGTGCTGAGAAACGTCTTGTTGCCCAACGCGTTGCCCGAGCTTTTCACCGGCATCCGTGTTGCACTCGGCGTGTCGTGGGGAACCTTGGTTGCCGCCGAGCTCGTGGGCGCCCGTGACGGCCTCGGCCAGATGATCTTTGCGGCTCGTCCGTTCTTCCGCCTCGACGTGATCGTGGCCGGCATCATCGTGATCGCCGTGCTCGGCGTGCTGATGGACATTCTCCTGCGCGTGCTCGAGTCGGTGCTGATCCCATGGCGCGGCAAGGGCTGACACTGACCGATGGCTGAGGTGCTGGCTGGCTGGTACGAACGCGCTGCGGCGACACCGCGTCGCATCGTGCTGGCCGACGCTGGTGACGCTCGCGCCACCGACGCTGCAGCTCGGTTGCGTGCTGATGGTCTGGCAGAGCCGATCGTGATGGGCGCCGATGTGGGCTCGCTAGGCGAGCTCGGCGACGCTGCGGTTGATCAGGCGGCGCAAGCGGTCGTTGACGCCGCAGCGGCCAAGGGCCGCACCGTCGACCTCGACGACCCGCTGTGGGCCGCCATGGTCTTGGTGAAGTCCGGCTGGGCCGACGGCGCCGTGGCCGGCGCCAGCCGCTCGACAGCCGATGTGCTGCGGGCCGGCCTGCGGGTACTCGGCGTCGCTCCGGGCGCCGGCACGCTCAGCAGCTGTTTCTTCTTCGTGCTGCCTGACGGGCGCCCCATCGTCTACGGCGACTGCGGTGTGGTGCCCGACCCCGATGCCGAGGCGCTCGCCTCGATCGCGATCGCGTCGGCGCGCACGTTCGAACAACTCGCCGGCGACGAGCCGCGTGTTGCCATGCTGAGCTTCTCCACCAAAGGCAGCGCCGAGTCACCAAGCGTCGACAAGGTTCGGGCTGCGACCGAGCTGGTGCGTGCTCAGGCCCCGCAGCTCGCCGTCGACGGCGAGCTGCAGTTCGACGCCGCGTGGGTACCCGCGATCGGCGAGGCTAAGGCCCCTGACTCTGCTGTCGCAGGCTCCGCGAACGTGTTCGCCTTCCCCAACCTTGACGCCGGCAACATCGCCTACAAGATCACGGAACGCCTCGGCGGTGCCCAAGCGTTCGGGCCACTGCTCCAAGGCCTCGACGGCGTCGTCCACGACCTGTCCCGCGGCTGCTCGGCCGACGACATCGTCAACGTCGCCGTCATCGCCAGCCTCCAAGCCCCCTAACGGGGAAGTGCTGGCAGCACTTCAGGTCGGCGGCGCCGCCATGTCGGGTGCGGCGATATCGAGTTGGCGCAGCGTCGTGATCGCATGCGCCGCCATCGTCTCGTCACCGGGGTCCGTTCCGACGAAGAACTTCGTGGAGACGAGCGCCGTCTTGCCCCGGCGATTCACGACTTCGCCCAAGATTGTGAACGTCGGCCCCATGATCGGCTCGAAGTAGTCGCAGCGCATATTGATCGTCGTCACCCACGACTGCTCGGGTGGCGCGGTGCCCGGATCGTGCGAGTTCATCGTGAAGATCGAGACGAAGTCGACGTAGGTCGGCGTGAACCCGCCGAACAGCTGACCCTGCGGATTCTTCAATGACTCGGGCAGGTCAACCTCGATCAGCAACCGTCCATGGCTGCGTTCGAGCACACGCCAGTTCCAGGCTTCGAGGACGTCGCCGGCCGCATGGCCGGGTGCGACGAGTTGTTCGGGGTCGGTCTCTGCCCATGGTCGATCCATCGGCGGACACCCTATGACGCCGACGCGAGGTCACATGACACGCGCAGTAGTGAATCTGCGTCGTCGTGCTACACAAGAGGACGGCGTGAGTACCACCAAGAGAATTCCCCTCGACCAACTTCAGGTCGTCGATGTCGCAGCCCGATTGGCAGACACCGATGGCCTCGAAGACCTGACTCTGACGAAGATTGCTGCCGAGCTCGGTGTGCAACAGCCGGCCTTGTACCGGCACGTCGAGAGTTGGAACGACCTGCTGCGTCTGCTGAGCCTGCGGGGTCGAGAGATGCTGGCCGACGCATTGGGCGAGGCAGCTATCGGCCTGTCGGGTGACGAAGCGGTCGCTGCGGTCGGTCGGGCGTGGCGGCTCCAAGTCACCACGCACCCGGGCCTGTACGAGGCCACCGATCGCTACCCGTGTGCCGGCGATCCTGAACTCGAAGAAGCGGTCGAACGCATCGTCGAAGTGATCGCACAAGCGCTCCGTGGCTTCAACCTCGACGATGACCATCGTGTCCACGCGGCCCGTGCACTGCGGTCTGCGTTCCATGGCTTTGGTCATCTCGAAGCCGGCGACGGGCACCCGCACCCGCATGATCTCGACGACACCTTCGACGGCATGATCGAGTTGCTGTGCGCCGGGATCCGGGCCCAAGCGCTGGCCTAGAGCTGCGACAGCGGATCGATCTCGCGGCGCCGAGGTTGATTCATCAGTAGGTCGATCGGGTGCCGCATCGGGGCGCCATGCCGAGCCGCTTGGCTTCGGCACGAGTACCCGGTCGCCACGACGAATCGCTCATCGGCGGGATCGGCGTGTTCCGCCCATGACAGCTCCCACAGTCGGTGGCTCATGTCCTGGTTCTCGGCTTCGTGACCGAAGATGCCGGCCATCCCGCAGCAGCCGACCTTGGGCACGTCGACGGCGTAGCCAGCGGCGGTCAAGACCTGGGTCCATGCCGCCAGCTGGTCCGGCGCATTGGCCCGCTCGGTGCAATGCCCGAGCAACGTCACCCGCTGTCCATCGCCGACAGAGGCGATGCGGTCAACGTGCTCGAGCAGTAACTCAGGAAGCGTCGTGATCCGATCGCTCGGGTAGTCCTCGATCGCGGCCGGGTACTCATGGCGATGCAATAGCGCAACCGCGGGCTCGATCACGACGGGCGTCGAGTGCGTCCAACCCGCTTGGCGCAGCTGGATCTGTTGACGCTTGGCCGCCCGGCGGAAGCGCTTGCGGTTGCCCTTGACGTGGTCGAACTTCCCCGACGGAACGAACGGAGCGACCGACGCCTCGATACCGAGCCGTTCCAGTAAGTCGACGAGCCGGTCGAGCGTGCGTGGTTCAAGCGCGCTCGTGAACACATCGGGCAGGATCACGACCTCGCCGCGGCGGCGCGGGTTGAAACGTCGGTGCGAGCGGCGTCGGTCCTTGGGCGCGGGCAAATCGACGAGCCCCGTCAGGCGCTCAGCGACACCGAGGAACGGCCGAGCCAGGGGAGGGGCGAGTGATGCAAGTCGAGCCGCGCTCTCGAAGCGGCCCAAGATGAGCGCAGCGACGCCGCCCTTCGGGCCGATCGATTCGAGCACCTGCGACTTCAGCTCGGGAATGTCGACCGCCACGGGGCACTCGCCCGAGCAGGCGCCGCACGACAGGCAATGGTTGAGGTTCTCGACCAGCGCCGCTTCGAACTCGCGATCGCCCTGGCGGTTGGCGAGCCACTCTCGGGTGAGATCGGCGCGCCCCTTGGGCGACAGCGCTGGGTCGCCGGTGGCGACGTAGGACGGACACATGACATCGTGGGCCGACCATTGCTGGCACAACCCGTTGCCGTTGCAGGAGAACGCGTGGTCGTGGGCACGGCGAACGTCCACGGGAACGCCCTCGTCGCGATCGCCTCGAAGCCCGGGTTCGGCGACGCCGATGATCGGCGTCGATACGCCGAGCGGGCGGTAGAGCTTGCCGGGGTTCAACAGGTCGAGCGGGTCGAATGCCGTCTTCACCTGGCGCATGAGGTTGAGCGTTGCGTCGTCGAGGATGTCGCCGATGCGTTCGCCCCGGAAGCCGCGGCCGTGCTCGCCCCACAGGATCCCGCCATGGCGATGCACCAGGTCGGTCACACTGTCCGTCAGCGCCGCATGGCGTTCCCGATCGGCTGCGTGGGTGAGGTCGAGGGCCGGGCGCACGTGCACACAGCCGACATCGGCGTGGCCGAACATGCCGTACACCACGCCCGCGTCGTCGAGGAGTTGGCGGAAGTCCCGGATAAACGCTGGCATTGCGGGAACGGGCACGGCACAGTCTTCGACGAAGGCTGTCGGGCGAGCGGATCGCTCGGGGCCGCCGACGGCAACTTTGGCCAGCAGGCCGACGGCATCGGCGCGGACTTTCCACATCGAGGCCTGATCGGCCGGGTCGTCGGTGACCTGGACTTCGAGGCAGCGGCCAGCTTCGACGATCGTGGCGGTGAGCTCGGCGACCTCGGGCGGATCGGCGTACTCGAGCAGCAGAACGGCGCCTTGGTGGTCGCCGACGATGGCGCCGAGGGCCGGCCATGCGGGCGAGCTGCGTCCTCGGTCGAGGGTCGTCTCGTCGAATGCCTCGATGGCGCTCGGTCCGGTCTCTCGAAGCCGGACGGCTTCTTCGAGCGCATCGTCGAAGCTGGCGTACACGGCGACGGCGAGGCGAGGTCGTTCGGGCAACGGATGCAGCTTGAGCGTCGCGGCGGTGATGATCGCGAGGGTGCCTTCGGCGCCACACAGCAGCGCCGTCGGGTCGATCGTGTCGCCCGAGCGCAGCCGGTCGACCCCGTAGCCACTGAACCCTCGGGCCAGCTCGGGCAGATCAAAGGTCCTGTCGGCCGTCACGTCGAGATCGAGCAGGGATCGCCACAGCTGGGCGCCGCTGTCGTTGCCTGCGGCGCGGCGTTCTGCCTCGGCGATCGTGATCGGCTCGGCGACCCACGGCGTGCCATCGGCCAACAACACGTCGAGGCGCAGCACATGGCGATGCGCCCGGCCATGCACCAGCGAACCCTTGCCCGCGGCGTCGGTCGAGATCATCCCGCCGACCGTTGCCCGGTTCAACGTGGACGTGTGGGGTGGCCAGAACAGGCCGTGGGCTTTGAGCGTGTCGTTGAGCTGGCCAGTGACCATGCCCGGCTCGACGACCGCGGTCCGTCCCTCGACATCGAGCTCAATCAGACGCCCAAGGTTGCGCTTGAGGTCGACCATCAGTCCGTCGGTGAGGCTCTGACCGTTCGTCCCGGTGCCGCCGCCCCGCGCCACGATCGGCCGGGGTTCCGCTCGCCGTGCGTTGTCCCGCAGCAGCTCGGCGATCTCGTCCGGCGTAGTTGGAAGCGCCACACCCTGCGGCACGACTTGGTACACCGAGTTGTCGGTCGAGTAGACGGTCCGCGTCGCCAGGTCGGTTGCGACCTGTGGCAGCCCGGTCGTGTGTTCGCTACTCACCGGGACCAGCCTGCCAGACACCGTTACGGGTTACCAGTAGGAGAGGGCGCCCTCGAAGAGCGTGGTGAGGGTGTCGCGTTGCACGTCGATCGGCGCATTGTCGAGCAAACGACGCTGGGGGAGTGCACCGCCGACAAGGGCGCCAATGTCGTCGGCTGAATAGCCGACGCCCTCGAGGCCGTTCGGCATGCCGGTCGCTTGCATCAGCTCGACGATGCGATCGGCCAGCACCAGGCCAGCGTCGCCCGGATCGACGTCGGCGACATCGGCCCCGAGCCAAGCGGCGCCTTCGAGGTGGCGGCCAGGATCACCGCTGGCCGTGAGGCGAAACACGGACGGTGCGTTGACGATCACCGACATGCCATGGGGCACCATGGGAGCGCCCTTTGGGTAGCCGTCGGGGCAGAAGTGGTCGGGGCACAAGCCCGACACCGAATAGGACATGCCGTGCGGCAGATGGCACCCGGCATTGCCGAAGGCGATGCCGGCGAGCGTCGCCGCCCACATGAGCTCGTGGCGAGCCTCGGTGTCGTTCTCGTCTGCCACCGCACGTTCGATGAAGCGTCCGATCAGCCGGAGCGATTCGGCGCATCCGAGGTCGCTCCACGGATTTGCGCCCTGGCTCGACGGACGCAGCGACGGCGCATTCGCCGCAGGGCGTGCGGTGTAGGGGCGAGCGGTGTAGGACTCGAGCGCGTGGCTCAGCACATCGAAGGCACTTGAGGCGACGACGTTGGCCGGGAGCGTGGCGGTCACGTTCGGATCGATCAGCGCCCGAGTTGGGCGCATGAGCTTCGAAGCAATGCCGGTCTTGGCCTTCATCTCGAGCAGATCGAAGACGGCGATCCCGGTGCACTCGCTGCCGGTTCCGCTCGTCGTTGGGCACGCGATGTGCGGCTTCAGCGCACCAGGCACTGGTGTTCCCAAGCCGATCGGAGCATTGACGTAGGCCAAGAAGTCGGCCGGATGCGTCGAGTAGAGGTTGGCCGCTTTCGCCGTGTCGATGACCGAGCCGCCGCCAACCGAGATGAACCCGTCAACCCTGGCATCAAGCGCGAACTTCGTGGCGGCCTGGAACGACTCGTCGGTTGGCTCGACCCGCACGTCGTCATAGAGCGCGACGTCGATACCTGCGGCGGACAGCGATCCGAGCACTACGGCCACATGCGCTGAAGCTGCAAGCGACGCGTCAGTCATCACCGCAATGCGCCTGATGCCGAGGCTTTGGGCGACATCGCCCGCCTCGGACAGGCAGCCTGGACCAAAGGTGATGTGGGACGTGTCGACCGAGAACGACGTGTCGCCGCTTGGGACGGCAGCGTCGTAGTAACAGCACAGCATGAGCAACCTCGAGATCTCGGCCGGTGGACGGCCACGCTAGTTGTCCGTCCGAGGGCGAATGGCGGCCTCGCCACGATGCGGATTGTTCTGCGCGAACAATAGACACTCTTGCGAATTCGTTATAGCGTCTAAGCGCTAGAGGGGCCGGTTGGCCCGCGCCCACGGGAGGACTTCCAACGATGACCAAGATGACGCCGAGCGAGGCTTTCGTCGAGACGCTCAAGGCCCACGGGGTCACCACGACCTTCGGCATCATGGGCTCCGCCTTCATGGACGCAATGGACATCTTTGCCCCTGCTGGCATCGAACTCGTCCCGGTCGTGCACGAACAGGGCGCGGCCCACATGGCCGACGGCTACTCGCGTGTGAGCGGCAAGCAAGGCGTGGTCATCGGCCAGAACGGCCCGGGCATCTCGAACTGCGTGACGGCCATCGCTGCAGCGTTCTGGGCGCACTCGCCAGTCGTCATCGTCACGCCACAGACCGGCTCGATGGGCATCGGCCTCGGTGGCTTCCAAGAAGCGAACCAGCTTCCGATGTTCGAAGAGTTCGTCAAGTACCAGGGTCAGGTCGACAACGAGAACCGCATGGCCGAGATCACGGCCCGCGCGTTCAACCGTGCGATCTCCGAGATGGGCCCAACCCAGATCAACATTCCTCGTGACCGCTTCTACGGCGAGATCGACGTCGAGATCCCCGGCCCCGCCCAGTACGGCCGTGGCGCCGGTAGCGCCCAGTCGCTCGACGAGGCTGCCGACCTGATCGCAACCGCAACGAACCCTGTCCTTCTCTCTGGCGGCGGCGTCGTCATGGGCGATGCAATGGACGAGTGCGTGGCACTCGCCGAGCGCCTCGGCTGCCCAGTCGTCAACAGCTACCTGCACAACGACTCGTTCCCGGCCAGCCACCCACAGTGGACCGGCCCCCTCGGCTACCAGGGTTCCAAGGCCGCCATGCGCCTGATCTCCGAAGCCGATGTCGTCATCGCACTCGGCACCCGCCTCGGCCCATTCGGCACGCTCCCACAGCACGACATGGACTACTGGCCCGCCGACGCCAAGATCATCCAGATCGACGCCGACAACAAGATGCTCGGCCTTGTGAAGCCGATCTCGGTCGGCATCCACGGCGACGCTGGCGAAGCTGCCGTTGCCCTCCTCGAACGCATCGCCGATCGCGAGCTCGCTTGCGACGCAACCCGCGACGCACGTGCAGCCAAGACCGCCGAAGAGAAGCAGCGTTGGGAAGACGAACTCGACGCCTGGATGAGCGAGTCCGACGACTGGTCGGTCGAAGCCATCGAGAACGCCAAGGACATGCCCGGCGATTGGCTCAGCCCACGCGCCGTGCTCCGCGAGCTCGAAAAGGCCATGCCCGCCCGTGCGATGGTGTCCACCGACATCGGCAACATCAACTCGGTCGCGAACAGCTACCTGCGTTTCGAAGAGCCTCGCTCGTTCCTCGCTCCGATGAGCTGGGGCAACTGCGGCTACGCACTCCCGACCATCATCGGCGCCAAGAAGGCCGCTCCCGAGCGTCCCGCCATCTCCTACGCCGGCGACGGTGCCTGGGCGATGAGCATGAGCGAACTGATGACGGCCGTTCGTCACGACATCCCCGTCACGTGCGTTGTGTTCCACAACCGCCAGTGGGGTGCCGAGAAGAAGAACCAGGTCGACTTCTACGGTCGCCGCTTCGTCGCTGGTGAGCTCGACGGCGAAGAGAACTACGCCGAGATCGCCATCGCCATGGGTGCCGAGGGCATCCGGGTCGACAAGCTCGACAATGTCGGCGCAGCGCTCACCGACGCGGTCAACGCCCAGATGAACGACGGCAAGACCACGGTCATCGAGATCATGTGCACCCAGGAACTGGGCGACCCGTTCCGCAAGGACGCACTCAGCAAGCCCGTGCGCTTCCTGCCCCAGTACAAGGACTACGTCTAAACACAATTGCAGCCTCGGCTGCTGTGCGGACTTCTTGCCGGCAGCGTGCGGTGTTTGACACCGCACGCTTGTCAGCCCATGGAGCTGGCGCGCTCTGCAGCACCGTTGGTCGTGGCTCGGGGAGGCTCAGAAACCTTTGCCTTCGGTGACGGCTGTTGCCGAAGCCGCTTTGGCCTTGTTCTCAGCTGTGGCCTGGGCCGCGTGGTGAGAAGCGCCACCGCCTTGCCAACGAAGCTCGCTCAACTTCTGCTTGCGTGCCTGTCGTCGTTTCCACCAAGACCTCATGTCTTGACGCTACGGGGCGGGTCATCCGAGACAACACCGCATGTACCGTGAGGCTGTCATGACCACCACTGCCGAACTCTTTGGGTTCGAGTCGACGCTCGATGTTTCTGTGCTCGCCGATGGCGAACACGCGGGCCATGTACCTGAGCTCGACGAGGCGTACCGGTTCGATCCCGCCGTGACTTCGGCGATCCTGGCTGGCTTCGCTCATGACCGTCGGGTGCTTGTCCAAGGGGCACACGGCACCGGGAAGTCGACGCACTTGGAGCAGGTCGCCGCTCGGTTGAACTGGCCGATGGTGCGCGTGAATCTCGACGGCCACATCACCCGCATGGATCTCGTTGGCCGAGACGCCGTGGTCGTGCGCGAAGGCATGCAGGTCACCGAGTTCCAACAAGGTGTGCTGCCGTGGGCGATTCAGCGCGGCGTCGCCTTGGTGTTCGACGAGCTCGATGCTGGCCGTCCCGACGTGCTGTTCGTGATTCAGCGGATCCTCGAGCGCGAAGGTCGCTTCACGCTGCTCGACCAGAACACGGTGTTGACGCCGCATCCCAACTTCCGGATCTTCGCCACGGCGAACACGGTCGGACTCGGCGATCTGACGGGTCTCTACCACGGCACCAACGTGCTGAATCAGGCTCAGGTCGACCGGTGGAACATCGTCACCAAGCTCGACTACCTGAGTGCAGACGCCGAAGCCGAGATCGTGCTCGCTCGAGTGCCCGAAGCTGATCGTGGCCTCGTCGACCAGATGATTGCCGTGGCCGCAATGACGCGTGCTGGCTTCGCCGCAGGCGACGTTTCGACGGTGATGTCGCCTCGTACGGTGATCGGCTGGGCCGACAACGCCGAGATCTTTGGCGACGTCGAGCAAGCGTTTGCGCTGTCGTTCCTCAACAAGACCGACGACGCCGAGCGGCCGATCTTCGCCGAGTACTGGCAACGAGCCTTCGGCACCGAACTCAGCGCGGCGGACGACAGGGAGTCCTGACCCGTGGCGAACGTGCGGGCCCTCGAACGCAAGCGGGCGGCTGCGCTGCGAGCGGTCAGTGGTGACCCGACGGCCGAGCTCCGAGGCGCCCAGCTGCGCACCGTCGAGGGCTACTCGCCGGTCAACTCGCCCTACCTGACCCTGGCTGGTCACGAGGACGAAACGACGAGCCGAGGCCTGGCCGACGCACTTGCCATGGTGCTGCGCCACAACGACCCGGAACTGCATCGGTCGCTCCGCCCCACCGACCCGATCGAGCGAGTGATCTTCGATGTCCTCGAACAGCTGCGCTGCCAGTCGCTGGCGCCACGGCTCCCGGGCGTACGCACCAACCTCGCCGCCGTCACCCAAGCCTGGTGCCGCAATGCCCGTGGCGCTGGCGTCGCTGAGAGCGGCGTCGGGCTGCTCATCTACACCGTCACGCATATGGCTCGGGCTCGCCTTGGTCTCGGTCTGACCGACGAAGAGGTCGACACGATCATCGAGTCACCCCGGGCTCGCCTGGGCCGTCTCGTTGGTCACGCACTGAAGCGACTCTCCGAGACCCGGACCGATCAACAGGCGTTCGCCGAAGCTGCGACCGAGATCGCCCGCCTCATCTCCGAGATGGCGGCCGACACGACGACCGAGGCCGACGCAGCGGGCGAGGCAGCCCGCTATCGCATGCTCGTGCCCGCCGACTGGCTCGAGGGCGACGGCGGCCGCACCGACGACGGCGTGCCCGACACCTACCTGGCCGACGTCGATTCGATGCAGGCGCTCGAGGAACTCGGCGGCTACCACGTCTTCACCCGTGACCACGACGTGACGCAGCTCGGCGATGAGCTCTACCTCGACGTCATTCTGCGTCGCTCTCGCTCCGAGCTCGACGAGCGCATCCGAGCCCAGTCGATCAGCGCCCAGCGACTCGGGTTGCGGCTACGCAAGATCTTCTCGACGTTCACGCCGACCGGCTGGGAGTTCGCTCAACCCGACGGGTTCGTCGATGGTCGCCGCCTCGCTCAGCTCGTGAGCACCGTCGATCCTCAGACTCTGTTCCGCCAGCCCCAGATGGTGCGCACCAACACGACCGCCGTCACGATCCTTGTCGACAACTCGGGCTCGATGAAGGCCCACCGCTTCGAGACGCTTGCGGTCCTGGCCGACACGCTCAGCCGAGCGCTCGACCTGGCGGGCGTGACGAACGAGGTGCTCGGCCACACCACGAACTCGTGGAGCGGGGGACAAGCGCTCGAAGACTGGAAGGCCGCCGGCAAGCCCGAGGATCCAGGGCGTGTCGCCGAGCTTGCTCGCATCATCTACAAGGACGCCGAAACGCCATGGCGGCGAGCTCGCCGCTCGCTTGCTGCGATGTTCGTCACCCGGCACTTCCGCGAGAGCGTCGACGGCGAGGCCATCATCTGGGCGCACCAGCGGCTGCTGGCCCGCCCCGAACCTCGCAAGATCCTGGTCGTCGTGTCCGACGGTGCGCCGGCCGAATCGGGAACCTCAATGGCGACCGGCAACCCCTTCTACCTCGCCGAACACTTCGCCCAGGTGGTGCGCCAGATCGAACAGCGGTCACCGGTCGAGATCGCCGCGTTCAGCATCGGCGGCAGCGTCGACACGGTGTTCTCGAACTCGGTCGCCGTCGACCTCGACACGACCCTCACGCTCGCCGACTACGGCGCACTGGAACGACTCTTCCGTCGCTGAAACGACGTCGATGTTTCGGCGCGGTGGACAGGCGCCCGGGTACCCCATCTCGTAGAAGTCCGCGAGCGACGTTGTGGTACGTTCGATCGCATTCATCTAGGAGGGTTGATGAAGTCATCACTGATGCGCCTTTTGGCGCTCGTGGCCTGTTTGGGCCTGTTCGCTGTCGCCTGTGGCGGTTCTGACGCCGACGATGCGGTTGATGCCGCATCCAACGCGGTTGAAGACGCCGTGGACGATGCCATGGACGACGAAGAAGAAGCCATGGAAGACGACGCCATGGACGAAGAAGAAGCCATGGAAGACGACGGCGAAGAACAAGCTGTCGACACGTCGCTCGACGAAGAAGAGCTCGACGAGATCGAAAGCGACGACGCCGATGCTGGCGCCGTCGACTCGGGCCCTGTCGCCGGTGGCACGTTGATCATCGGCAGCACCCAGGTGCCACGCCACTTCAACGGCACCGTGCAGTCAGGTCTCGCCACCGCAGTCCCGGGCACGCAGCTCAACGCCAGCCCACTGCTGTTCGACGAGAACTTCAACCCACAGCCGTACCTGGCGCAGAGCTGGGAAGTCGCTGAGGACGGTCTGTCCGTCACGCTGAACCTGGTCGAGGGCGCCGTGTTCCACGACGGCGAGGCCATCACCTCAGAAGACGTCAAGTTCTCGATCGAGACCGCACAAGCCGGTCACCCGTTCAAGACGATGTTCGCTCCAGTGACCGAAGTGCTGACTCCGGATGATCAGACGGTGATCATCAACCTGAGCCAGCCTCACCCTGCGATCCTGCTCGCCATGTCGCCCGGTCTGCTCCCGATCATTCCGGAGCACATCTTCAACGACGGCACGCCAGTCGCCGAACACCCACGCAACACCGAAGACTTCGTTGGTTCGGGCCCATTCCGCCTGGCCGAATACGAGACCGGATCGGTGATCCGCCTCGAGAAGTTCGAAGACTTCTTCATTCCCGAGCGTCCACTGCTCGATGAGATCATCATCCAGATCAGCCCCGATCCATCCACGATCGTGCTCGGTCTCGAAGGTGGCGACATCGACCTGACGACCACGCTCGGTTCGGCCGCCAACATCGTTCGTGTCCGTGACAACAACGAGCTGATCCTCACCGCCGAAGGCCACGAGGCCATCGGTCCGGTGAACTGGCTCGAGTTCAACCTCGCCGACGACGTGCTTTCCGACGTCCGTGTGCGCCAGGCCATCGCCTACGCCGTTGACCGCGAGTTCCTGTCGAACGTGATCGACCAGGGCACGACCTTCCCGGTCACGACCGGCATCGTTCCAGCCAGCCCGTTCCATAACCCCGATGCTGAGGCTTACGCCGCCAACATCGACCGGGCCAAGGAACTGCTGGCCGAGGCTGGCTACGGCGAAGGCGAGCTCACCCTCGCCGTCGACTACATCCCACCGGGCCAGCAGGCCACCGCCGAGTACATCGTCCAGGCACTGGGCGACGCTGGCATCAACGCCGAACTCAACGTGTCCGCCGACTTCCCATCCTGGGCCGGTCGTGTCGCTGGTGGCGAACACCAGATGACCGTCAATCAGGTCTGGAACTGGGGCGACCCGGTGATCGGCGTGCACCGCACGTACCTGAGCTCGAACCGGGTTGGCGCCATCTGGACCAACAACACCGGCTACGAGAACGCCGAAGTCGA
>CAZEMU010000035.1:0-27639 GCA_964513315.1 uncultured Acidimicrobiaceae bacterium
GCGGTCACCGCACCGTTGATGCCTCCACCCACGATGGTGACGTCGACTTCGGTCCCATCGAGGGCGTTGAGGATGTCAGCGCGTTGTGAAGACATGCGTCATGGTGTCGGGGTCAGGCCGGCTTCCAGGTGTCGGTAGCCGCGTCGTGCACCAGTCTGCCCTGAACCGGGTCGTCAATCACCCAGGCATTGAGACTTTCGTCAAACACTGGAGCAGCGCTGGCCGCGGTCTTTTCTGCGGCGCCTTGGACATCGTTGATGTTCATCGCCACGGTCTCTTGGACCGATGGATTCTGGGGCGTCATCGGCTTGACCGGATCAGCCACGATCGGGTCCGGATTGGCGGCGATGGCTGGCGCGGCTGCCATGGGTCCAGCGACGTCGGTGCTGGGCTTGCGTTGGGTGAAGAACCACCAGGCAGCAGCAGCAAGCAATGCGAGGACTGCGACGATGACCAGGATCAAGCCGAGGCCGCCACCACCGCCGCCGCCAGGCGCGGTCTGAGCGAAGAGCCGTTCTTCGGGATCGTTCAGGTCAACGTCCCAGGTAAAGCGACCGCCGTCGACCGACGTGGCGTTGTTCTGACCTTCGATAGCTGTGCCCGGAAGGTCAACGATGAAGCGGACGCTGGCGTCGCCGAAGAGTTCGTCGATGAACGCATCAGGGGCGCCTTCGGTCCCGTCGGTCAGCTCGCTGGTGTCGACGCGGGTCTCGAAGATCCAGTTCTCGTCTTGCTTGAACAGGCGGGGGCTCGCGCCATCGAATACGAAGTCGACCGCTGCGGAATGATCCGTCGATGCAGAAAGCTCATAGGAGATCTTGGCGCCGCAGAAGCTGCCCTCTTCGTACTGCTCGAGTTGGGCGCCCGACGGAAGGCCATCGGTGTCATTCATCATGTCTCGGGTGAACTCGTCGCAGGTGTCCTGCGGTGTGCCTTCGACGGCTGCTTCGCCGAACTCTTCGGCGATGGCTGCAAGGGCGCCCTCGCTGTCGATCGCCGTGAGTAGCTCAACCGTGCCGCTGCCGTCATCGTCGACGACGATCTCGCCTTCGACCTTGATGCAACCAGTCGCCAAGAGAGCGATCAGCATGAGAGCGCTGAGCGCCTTAATCCACCGCATTGTTTCTTCCTCGCCTTTTGAAGTTCGGCGGCGAGCTTAGGGCGTTCTGGTCGGCGCAGTCGGTGTCTGGGTCCTCGGTCCCTCGTCACACTCCCTGAACAGCACCCGGATCAGGGCTACCCTCAGCGGCCGTGTCCGGCAGGGTCAAGGTCGTGCTTCAGGCCCTCATTACGTTGCTTGCTGTAGCAACGATCGGAGGGGCGCTGTGGTGGGCGACGCAAGTACCAGCGCCCCCATCAGACATGGGTGTACGGGCGACGCCCTCGCCGGTCTCTAGCCCTGACGCCACCCAAGCAACGGCAGCCGACACTGCAGCAGGCGAAGCGGTCGCGACCGTGCCGCCGACCGCAGAGCCAGCAGCAACGGAACCGCCCGCGCCAACACCCACGCCCACGCCGTTGCCCGAACCGGTCCCGTTCCTGGAACTCATCGGCCGGCCGGACCTCGTCGATCAGGCGGAGACTCCGGTGCCTGACTGCGGCCTGTTCGCAGCCGCCGCCGAAAACGATTCGATTGGGGCGGGCACGGTTGGTCTTACGTGCGTCGAAGAATGGTCGAGCGTCGAGGTGTTCCCAATCGCCGCTGGCCGCATCGTCGGTATCGTCCGAGAAGACGCCCAGGTGGTCGCCGAAGACGTGCCGATGTCGGAGTTCGGCACGTGGTCATGGAGCTACCAGCTTGCCCTCGGACCTCACGTCATTGTCGACCACGGTCCGTTCGCCGGTTCCCGGAACATGCAGACCGTGTATGCAGGACTGGAAACGATCCCTGAGGATCTCGTCATCGGGATGCCCGTCGACCCGACCTTGACGATCGGTTCGCTCAGCGGTCCTCGCCCGGTGCTCGGCTTCTCGCTTTGGGACGGCAACGTTCGCCAAGACGGAGCTGAGGTCGTCGAAACCGGTCCAGACCTTGACGCACAACGCCTCGCCGCCGCAGCGCTCGGTCCGATCATCGTTTCGCCGACCGACCCGCTCTGCCCGCTCAGCATCGCCGGCGGGCAGCTTCCCGGCGCGCCGCGCGGCTATCGCAACGGGACCCACCAAGGCATCGACTTCGGGTGCGGGACCTCGGACCGCTTCGGTCACGCCATCGCACCAGGCCGTGTCGTCTACTTGGTCGATGACTACGTCGATCCGAGCGTCGCGAACCGCGAAGCGCTGCTCCGCAACGCGGGGCTCGCTGGCTTCACGCCGCACTGGACGCTCGTGATGCTCTACGGCAATGTTGTGGTCATCGACCATGGCGTGATCCCCGAAGCGGGCCGGGTCTATTCGATCGCAGCGCACCTCGAAGCGGTCGACCCGGCCATCGAGCTCGGGGCCGAGGTCATGGCGGGCCAGGTGCTCGGTGAGCTCGGCAACCGAGGTACCAACGCCTCGGCGCAGGGTGTGCGTGGGTCCGCGGATCCGTCGCTGCATCTCCACTGGGAGCTGTTCATCGACAACTGGTATCTCGGCGAAGGTCAACCCGCGAACGTCGTCGCGGAACTGGTCGCAACGACCTTGTGCGATGCGGCCGCAACCCCAGGCTGCCCGGCTCAGTAGTCCTCCGGGAATTACGATCCAGGAATCGAACCGATCGACCTCGGAATTTCCGGGCTGACGAACATCGAACGAATCGGCGCTGGCGGCAATGCCGTCGTCTATCGCGCGCTGCAACCGGACATGGATCGCCTGGTCGTGGTCAAGGTGCTGACCGCCGTCGATGCCGAAGCCACCCGGCGTCGCTTCGATCGCGAACGCAAGGCAATGGGACGGCTCTCGCAGGCACCTGGGATCGTCCCGCTGTACGGCAGCGGCTTCACGCCGGCCGGTCAGCCGTGGCTCCTCATGCCGTACTACGAGAACGGCAGCCTGCAGAACGTCATCGATGCCGCCGGACCGATGGACCCCGAACGGGCCCGCCAGATCGGCGTGCGTGTCAGCCGGGCAGTACATGCGGCTCATGAGAACGGCGTGCTGCATCGCGACCTCAAGCCGGCGAATGTGCTCGTCAGCCGATCCGGCCAGCCCGACGTCGCCGATTTCGGTATCGCCCACCTGCTCGACGAGACCCTGGGGATGTCGCAGGCGCTGACGATGACGCCGCTGTACACCGCCCCCGAGGTCTTCGACGGAGCGGACTCTGGCACGGCTGGCGACGTCTACTCGCTCGGTGCGTTGCTCTACGCACTGCTTGCTGGGCGCCCGGCCTATTCGACAGACCGAGAGCAGATCTCGATGCTGGCGCTGATGCGTCGGGTGCACGAGGAACCGCTTCCGGCACTTCCTGCGCATGTCCCGCCAGCTCTGGCGTCGATCGTGCATCGGGCAATGGACAAGGACCCCGCAGCGCGTCCGGCCACGGCGGCAGCACTGGCTGATTTGCTCGTGCGCGCTGATCTCACCGCCGCCCCGACGCCACCGGTAGCGCCCCGCGCTCAGGGTCCGGCATCTGCGGCGAGCGGACGTCCTCCACAAGCGCCCAAACCTGCTGCCGGGATCGCTGTGAGCGGCAACGGCCGTCGGACTGGCCTGCTTGCCGGCGCGGCGCTCGTCGTGCTCCTGTTGGCAGTCGGGGGAGCCGTGCTGATGTCTCGAGTGCAGTCCAACGACGGCACCACCGACAACGACCGCGGCGTCGTTGACGGACCTGATGTGGGCATCACGGTCGCGCCGGTCGACACGGCTACGCCCGTCGAGGGCGATCCTGATGACAACGACACCGACGGCGGCTTCAACCGCGTCGCAGCACTCAAGTCCGTTGCCGACTCTCTCGTCGAAGTCGAAGGGTTTAGCTGCACCGGTGCACAACGCTCGGTCGGGGTGTTGCTCGACGACGGCACGGTCTTGACCGATGTCGAGATCCTGCGTAGCCCCTGGTACGTCTCGGTCACCCGCCAGGGCGTCTCGTACCGTGCGATCCCCGAGACCATGGACCTGAACCGCCGCCTCGGTCTCGTCGATGTGAGCGGAAACACCTTGCCGACCTCGACGCTGGGATCGATCGAACCGGGCGACACGATCTTGCTCGCCGAGAGCTCGGCCGAAGTCTGGGAAACACCAGTGGCTACGAACGCCAGCCAGAAGCTCGTCGCTGACCTGCCGCTCTCCGATGCGCTGCGCGTCGATCACGCCGTGCCGGGGTTCGATGACCAGGGCACCTTGGTCGCGATCGCGCTCGAAGCCGACGATGAACTCGGCCTGATGTCGGCGACCGACATCTTCGAAGGCTGGAACAACGCCCCGCCCCGCACGTCGTGCCCGAGCCTGGTCCGTGATCTCGACGGCGGCGATGCGGCCCAAGCGGTAAGCCCAGAGATCCAAGAACTGCTGCTGCTCCAAGGCCTCAGCGACGCGTTGGCGGACGAAGATTGGGACACGGTCCGAACCCGTGAACCGGGCAAAGCCTCGCTGAGCGACGATCAATTCGTGGCGGGCTGGCGGCCGCTTCGCCAAGGGTTCGTCTATCCCGTGAGCCGCACCGCTCTCGATGCCGATCGCTCGCTGTGGCGTCTTGGCCTGATCGGACACGAGACGTGGAACGGCACCGACCTGACGACGCTGTTCTGCGTGTCGTGGGAAGTCGACCGGTCGACGTCCGAGATCGTCCAGACCAATCAGAACACCGTTCGCCTGTTTGGCTCACAGCCCGGTGAGACCCAGCGTGCGGGTTTCGAAGACCCGTCGAATCTGATCGGGCGCATCGACGAGACCTGTCCGCTGTAGCTGGGCCTGACGGTCAGCTCATCGACTCGAGGCGGCTCGCGAGCTGCTCCCACCGCTGGGAGAGCTCGGCGGCGTGGTCCTTGGCCGCGTCGAACTCCTTGGCGAGTTCGGCGACCTTCGCGCCGTCCTCATAGATCTCGGGGTCCGCGAGTTGGGCCTGGAGCTGTGCGACCTGATCCTCGGCCTTTTCCCACTTCTTCTCGACCGAGCGGATCTCGTTCTTGAGCTTCTTGGTGTCTTGGTGACGCTGGTTGCGCTGCTGGGCCTGGTCACGCTTGGTGCTCTGGCGGTTTTGATTCGAGTTGGTCTGATTCGCCTTGTTCTGGCCCGACTTCTTCCCGGACCCATGCGTCTGCTGCTTCGACGGCTCTTTGCGGGTCTGGACGATGTCGGCATCGCCGGGCATGAGCAGCTCTTCGGCAACACCGTCGTGCCACGTGACCTTGCCGTCACGGACCTCGACGAGCGCCTCGGCAACATTGCGGATCAGGTGGCGGTCGTGGGTGACGATGATGACGGTGCCGGGATAGGCCTGGAGCGCTTCTTCGAGCAGATCGCACGACGGGAGATCCAGGTGGTTCGTGGGCTCGTCGAGCACGAGCAGGTTCACCGGGTGGATCATCGTCTTGGCGAGTGCCAGGCGAGTGCGCTCGCCACCGCTGAGCTCGCCGATCAATCGGTCGGCGGCATCTCCGGAGAAGCCGAAGCTGCCCAAGATCGAGCGCAGGTTGCGCATGCCCAGGTCGCCCATGGTCGCCATGAGCTCGGCGTGGCCGCTGCGTGACTCGTCGAGCACCTCGGTCTGATGCTGGGCAAAGGTCGCCACGTCAACGTTGTTGCCAAGCGTCACCGTGCCGGCGATCGGTTCGAGCTCGCCGAGCATCATCTTGACCAACGTTGACTTGCCGGCGCCGTTGGGGCCGATGAGCGCGATCTTCTGGCCCCGCTCAACGACCATGTTCACGTCGGTGAGGAGTGGAACACCGTCGTAACCCGCGTCGACGCTGTCGAACTCGACGACAACGCGTGACGACCGGCGGGGCTCGGGGAATGCGAACTTGGCCTTGACGGCCTCGCGGGTCGGGACCTCGATGCGGTCCAGCTTTTCGAGCGTCTTGATGCGGCTCTGGACCTGGCGCGACTTGGTGGCCTTGTAGCGGAACCGCTCGATGAATCGCTCGACGTCGGCGATCTTGCGGGCTTGGCCCGCGGCGGCGGCCTCAGCCGCGGCGATGCGTTCTTCGCGCTGCACGACGAACTCTGCGAAACCGCCGACGTATTCGGTCGTGGTGCCGGCAGCGAGTTCGATCACACGCTCAGCGACCGCATCGATGAAGTCGCGATCGTGAGAGACGAACAGCAGAGCCGTCGGCCAGGCGGCGAGTTGGCGTTCGAGCCAGGCGACGCTGTCCACGTCGAGGTGGTTCGTGGGCTCATCGAGAATCAGGATCTCGGGCTTGGCGACGAGCAGGCGAGCTAGTGCGGCGCGCATGCGCCAGCCACCGGAGAGCTCGGCGAGCGGACGGTCACCGTCGCTTCCCTTGAACCCGAGGCCGGAGAGGACTCGATGGGCGTCGGCTTCGGCCGAGTAGCCGCCGAGCTGTTCGAAGTGGGCCTGGGCGTCGCTGTAGGCCTGGATGATCTTGTCCTGATCATCGGAGCCAGTGGAATCGGTCAGCTTCTGTTCGAGCTCGGCGAGGCGGGCTCGGGCCGCTTGCATGCGAGCATCGCCAGACATGGCTTCTTCGAGGACGGTGCCTTGCGGGTCATCGGCCAGGTCCTGGGGCAGGTAGCCGATCTGCATGTCGTTGGGGCGATGGACGGCTCCCTGATCGGGGTCGGCCTCGCCCAGCAAGATGTTGATGAGCGTCGTTTTGCCGTTGCCGTTTCCGCCGACGAGCGCGACGCGACGTCCGGGTCGCAGCTCGAGTGTGACGTCGCTAAACAGCGTCCGCCCACCGAAGGATTTGGAAAGCCCAGACGCCGTCAACATCGCAGCGCAGGGTAGTTAGCCGACCGGCGCTTCCGACGCCGCTAGGCGGTAGCGAGAGCTCGGCTCAAGGCCCGATGCAAGACGTCAGCGATGAGCAGCAGGTCCCTGGCCAGGGCCGGCTCGCTGCGAGGCGCAGCCCCGGCAACGCTGGCCTCGAGCGCAGTGGCGGCCTCGTCGCGGGTCGCGACCAGCATGGCGATCCCCATGCTGATGGCCCGTTCAGTCCGGCTGAGCTGGTCGAGGTCGAGTGTCGCCTCGGGTTGCGCAGCGGTGAGGTCGGCCAGCTCATCGACGATGCTGCCGAGCGCCGCACACGCTTGCGCCGCAGGGTTGTCAGGTGACTCGCTCACGGTCGCGAGAGTACCGTCGTGGCATGCCCGAGTACCCCGACGTGATCAACTACCTCGAGGCCCTCGATCGTCACGTCGTTGGGCGCCCGATCGAGAAGATCCGCATCACAGGCATTTCGGTGCTCAAGAGCTTCGACCCGCCGATCAATGCGCTCGAAGGCATGGCGCCGACCGGGACCCGCCGGCTGGGCAAACGGCTCATCCTGACGTTCGACGACGACTTGTTTCTGGTCATCCATTTGATGGTCGCCGGTCGCTTGTACTGGCGCGAGGCGGGCAAGAAGGGCGGCAAGACCCAGCTCGCGGCGTTCGACTTCGAACACGGAACGCTGCAGCTCACCGAGGTCGCGACCAAGAAGCGGGCCTCGATCTGGGTTGTGCGGGGCGAGGAGCAACTGCTCGCCGACCACGATCGAGGTGGCCTCGAACCGCTTGAGATCGATCTGGCGACCTTCTCGGAACGGCTTACTGCCCAGAACCGGACCCTCAAGCGGGCGCTTACGATGCCGGCGATCTTCAGCGGGATCGGCAACGCCTATAGCGACGAGATCTTGCTGCACGCCAAGTTGTCACCGGTCAAACGCACGAGTCAGCTCAGCGACGACGAGATCGAGCGGCTCTTCGCGTCGGTGCAGTCGACGCTGGTCGACTTCGCTGAGCGGATGCGAGTCGAGATCGGTGATGGCTTCCCCGAAAAGGTCACGGCGTTCCGCAAGGACATGGGCGTGCACGGCAAGTTCGGCGAGCCGTGCCCAGTGTGTGCATCTCCTGTGCAGCGCATCGTGTATGCCAAGAACGAGGTGAACTACTGCGCAACCTGTCAACTTGATGGACGCATGCTTGCGGACCGATCGTTGTCTCGGCTGCTCAAGGACGATTGGCCGAAAACGATCGAAGAACTCGACGGTCAGGAGTAGCGTGGCGAAATGACGACCCAGTTCGACTTCAGCCCCGACGAGTGGAATCGGATTGCGTCATTGCCGGTGCTGGTTGGCCTGGCCGTGGCCAAGGCCGAGGACAGCGGGTTCTTCGGCAGCATGCGCGAGACGCGCACGGTCATGGCCGAAGTGGCAGCCAAAGCGGATCCGAATGATCCGGCACATGGCCTGATCCAGTCAGTGGCGGGCACCGATACGGGCGCGCAGGCCGATGCCTTCAAGGCAATGGCTCCCGAAGCGCTTGGCAACGCGGCCATCGCGGCCAGCGCCGAGGTGCTGGCGCTACTGCAGCGCGTCGCCACCGAGGCCGAAACCGAGAGTTTCGTGGCCTGGGTGCTGGCGCTTGGTCAACAAGTCGCCGACGTCGCCGTCGAGAACGGCGTACGCGTCAGCCCCAAAGAAGCCGAACTCCTCGAACGTCTACAAGGTGCGTTGAGCCACTAGCGGCTGGGAGTTTCGAGCGAAGCGACGAAACTCCGTAAGTGAGGCCGAAGCACCCCGAAGGCAGTTTCGACGAAGTCGAAACTGTGTGAGCGAGGAGCGTAGCGACGAGCGGCCTAGACCTCGAGGCCGAGTTCTTCGAAGATCTCCATGCGGAGAAGTTCGTAGGTGTCGTTGTCGATGCCACCGGCCTTGCGGTGTTCCTTGATCATCGAGAACTTCTCGAGGAGGTCACGGTGCTCGCTGGTGCGAGGTGTGAAGTCTTCGATGAGCGTGTCGAGGCTCGGGTTGTGCGGCTTCTCAGCCGTCGTTGTCGTGGTGAGCGGGCCGTTAGGCAGCTCGGTGCCTTGGCGGCGGGACCGCTTGACGGCTGCCTTTTCTTGGCGCCGGCGCTCACGCTGACGCTTGTCGAATGTGTCTCCGCGACGACTAGCCATTGTTCGACCTCCGAACGATTACTCATCGGCTGCGAACTAGCTGCAGGCGATGTAGGTGGGGCGATTCTGCTTTGGGGTGGAAGCACCAGGGTGGAACGTTCCAGTTCACTTGTGTCTTCCCCCGTGCAGTGGGGACCCGGCGAGAAACCATAGCGAGAGGGCTCCGGCATCCGGTGGCACTGCCCGGGAAAGTTCCGTCACATCCGTCACGTGGCCCAGCTTGGGGCTGGTGGTTTCACCCACCGTGCCATATGAACGCTGTGCGTGGCCGCTCAGGTCACGCGGACGGCGATGGTGTGCCAGCCGGTCGCGCCGTCGGGGGCGACGTCGGTGCGAAGTTCGGTCTGGGTTTCGCCGGCGCCGTCGGTGGCTCGGACACGGATGAGGTGATCGCCAGCGGGTGCGTCCCAGGCGATGTGCCATTGGCGCCAGGCGTTGTCGGTGACGTCGGCGGAGAGCTCGGCTTCGATCCACTCGCCGGGCACAGGCTCGTTGTCGATGATCTCGGCGATCTGGACTTCGACCTTGTCGATACCGCGATCGGGCGCCCACGCGACACCTGCAATCGTTTGGGTGCCCGCGGTGAGCCGAGCGTTGGTGTTGGGCACGTCAACGCGGGACTGGGTCTTGATCGGCCCGAGCTTCGACCAGCCACGCGGAATCCAGTAGCCGTCGAAGCCCTCAAGCGTCGTGAGTTCGATCTCTTGGAGCCATTTGGTCGCAGAGACGTAGCCGTACAGACCAGCGACAACGAGACGGGCGGGGAAGCCGTGCTCGACCGGAAGCGGCTCGCCGTTCTGGGCGAGTGCGACCAGCGCGACCCGGTTCGGATCGTCGAGGTAGGCGGTCGGGAAGCCGCCGGTCCAGCCATCGACGGAACGGCCCACGATTTGGGTGGCCCCGGGCTGCACGCCAGCCATGTCGAGGAGCTTCTTGATCGGCACGCCCAGCCAGCGGGCGTTGCCTACCAAGTCGCCGCCAACCCGGTTCGAGACACACGAGAGCGTCACGTACTCCTCGACCGGGTCCATCGCGAGCAGGTCATCAAAGGTGAACTCAAGCTCGTTGTCCACCATGCCAGTGATCTTCATCGACCAGGTTTCGACATCGAGCTGAGGCACCACCAAGGCCGTGTCGATGCGGTAGAAGTCCTCGTTCGGGACGACGACGGGCGTGATGCCCTCGATGCTGTCGAGGTTGTCGCCGATCGAAGCTGGGGGAGCGGAGCCGGCCAGGTCGGGTTCGCCAACATCGGGTGCGGCGGTCGGCGCGGGTGTCACGTCTTCGAGCGCCGTTGCGACGAGCTCTCGGTCGGCCTCGGTCGCTTGGGCCTGGCGACGGCGCAGCGCCCCGCCAAGTACCGGGGCTGCGACACCAACGGCCGCGGCTGCCGTCGCGACGCTGACGAACGTGCGACGGCTCGGCGCCCCTTGAAGAGCTGCCTGATCGTCGGCGTCGGGAGCGGGGGACATGTCGAGAAACGTCGACCGGGCCGAGCGCAGCAACAAGAACAGCGCGGCGAGGCCGACGGCGGCGGAGATCAGGGCAGACATCCAGCCGAGAACGACCGAACGTTGCGGGTCGGATCCTGCTGCAAGGGCTCCGATCAAGCCGAACATGCCAAAGACCGTCCAAGCAGAACGGAATCGGCGGCTGGCCGCGATGCCGGTCGCTGCGCCGATCAAGAGCGAGATGACCGTGATGCCGATGACAAGCGCCGGCTTGTCGTTCTCGCCAAGCGTCGAGATGGCCCAACGCTCGATGGAGCCGGGCACGTTGTTGATCACGATGTCACCGACGCGGGCGACGAGCGAAGGAATCTGCTTGCTCAGTCCCGAAAGCAGTTCGCCAACGCCCAGTGCGATGCCTGCACTGAGGACGCCAGCGACGGCAGCGAGCGAGCGCGGAACGTCGACGGGCTGATCGTCGGGCATAGTGTCCGGCGCTTCGGGCGTAGAAGATGGGTTGTCGTTCATCGGAGATACCTCGCCGTTCCAGTATCGCCCTCGGCCAGTGGGCTCGGGGTGCGCATCTACGAAACAAGTGCTTAAGGACGCAGAACGAGAACCCGGCCGACACTTGATCGCTTCCCGTGGTCCCTGGGTCATTCGACGCATTCGTTTCGTGGCCGCTGCAGCAGGGGCAGTGAGTAGTCTCGGGTCATGTCCCGTCTCGCCGACATCGGCCTCGACGATGCCCGTCGAGCCGAGTTCGAGGCGCTCGACGATGCAGCAACGGTTGTCCTGGGCCGCGTCGGGCGAGTCGACCGCGGCGAGGTCGTTGTGCTCACCGAGGATGACGATCTGCGGGTGCTGAGCGACTCGCAGCGTGCCCAGGCCGTCGTGGCGCCGGTGACGGGCGACTGGGTCACCGTGCGTGACGACGACGAACTTGGTCTCGTCGTCGAGCACGTGCTGGAGCGACGGACCTCGATCGTTCGCCGTGATCCGGCCGAGCAGATCACCGATCAGGTCCTGGTCGCCAATGTCGACCGCGTGGCCGTGGTCCACGGACTTGACCTCCCCGCGAACGAAGCCCGCATCGAGCGGTTCTTGGTGCTCGCGATCGACAGCGGCGCTGATCCGCTCATCATCTTGACCAAACAGGATCTGGCAAACGAGCAAGATGAGATGGCGTGGCTCGACGAGATCGCACCGGTGATTCGGACCAGCATCATCGATGGGTCGGGCGTGAGCGATCTTGGCGAGTACATCGCCGATGGTGAGACGCTCGTCTTTATCGGCCCGTCTGGCGTCGGTAAATCGTCGCTCGTCAACGCGCTTATCGGGGAAGAGATCGCCGAGACGGCGGACGTCCGCGAATCGGACAGACGCGGCCGCCACACCACGACCGTGCGTGAGCTGATCGAGCTTCCCGGAGGCGGTGTCGTGATCGATACGCCGGGCATTCGAGCGATTGGGTTGTGGGCTGCCGACGTGGCTCTCGACGAGGTTTTCGCCGACATCGCTGAGCTAGCGGTGGATTGCCGTTTCCGGGACTGCACCCATCGAAGCGAGCCAGGGTGCGCGGTCACGAGTGCCGTCGAGTCTGGCGACATCAATTCGATGCGGCTGTCCCGCTATCAACTGCTGTGGCAAGAACTGGCCGAGCAAGCCATCGAGCTCGAACGACGCAAGCACCAACCGCGACCCCAACGCCGCAACCGCCGGCGCCGCTGATCATGCCGATTCCTCTGTCCCGCCGTTCTGACATCGCGCCCTTTCACGTGATGGAGGTCTTCGATCAAGCCGAGCGCCGCGCTGCGACCGGCGCCGAGGTCGTTCGCCTCGAGGTCGGCCAACCTGCAACCGCAGCGCCTCGAGGTGTCATCGAGGCTGCCCACCGCACGCTCGACACCGATCGGCTGGGCTACACGAGCTCCCAAGGCATCGTCGAACTGCGCCACAAGATCGCAGGGCACTACGACCACTGGTACGGGGTCGACGTCGACCCCGATCACATCGTCGTGACCGCGGGCGCCTCGGGCGGGTTCACGCTCGCGTTTCTTGCTGCGTTCGACATCGGTCAACGCGTCGCCGTGACGGTGCCCGGCTACCCGTGTTACCGGAACGCGCTCGAAGCGATCGGTGTCGAGGTCGTGCCGCTGATGACGACGCTCGAGGACAATTTCCAACCGACGATCGAATCCCTCGAAGCGCTCGGCAACATCGATGGGCTGATCGTCACCAGCCCGTCGAACCCGACCGGCACGATGCTGAGCGACGAGCTGCTTGGCGAGGTCGTTGCGTGGTGCGAGCAGCACGCCGTGACCGTCGTGTCCGACGAGATCTACCACGGGCTCACCTACGAAGGCTCAGCTGGCACGGCGCTGGCGCACGGCCAGGACTTGATCGTCGTCAACAGCTTCTCGAAGTACTTCTCGATGACCGGCTGGAGACTCGGCTGGGTCGTCGTGCCCGAGCACATGGTTGCACCGGTCATGCGGTTCGCTTCGAACCTGCTCTTGGCGCCTGCCAGCCTCTCGCAGCATGCGGCAGTCGCTGCGTTCGACTGTCATGACGAGCTGCAAACGCACCTCGTGCGGTACGAACGGAACCGCCGTGTGCTGCTCGACGGCTTGCCGACGGTTGGACTGGACCGGCTCGCCCCGGCGCAGGGTGCGTTCTATGTCTATGCCGATGTTTCGCATGTGGCCAACGACAGCCAGAAGCTTTGCGCTGACTGGCTCGACCAGCTCGGCATCGCTGCGACGCCAGGAACCGACTTCGATCCGTGGAACGGCCACGCATACGTGCGGTTCTCGTTCTGTGGCGCCACCGAGGAAATGGAACGAGCGATCGAGCTACTCGGATCTTGGAAGCCCTAGTCGGGCCCGCTCGCTCGCTCTGATCAGGACGCCGGTGCGATGCGGTCGATCAGGCCCCACGCTCGGGCGGTGGTCGCCTCGAGTTCCGTGCCGCGGATCGCCCACCACGCCGTTCGCTGGCGTCCGCAGCGGCGGCTCACACTGACCGTGCCGCCCGCGCCGGGCACCAGGCCGAACCCGATCTCGGGTAACCGGAACGTCGTCGCCGGGTCGGCGATCACGGCGTGAGCGAAGGCGGGCAGCTCGATACCGGCTCCGACACAGCTGCCATGGACGTGCACCCGAAGGCGGTCGCGGACTCGATGCACGAGCCGGGGCAGGCTGCGAACCGTTCGGACGTGATGGCCGACCGCGGGCGAAGGAGTGCTGCCGAATTCGTCGAGGTCGCCACCAGCTGAGAAGTTCGGTCCATTACCCCGCAGAACTGCGCCGTCCAGAGTGCGGTCAAGATCGAGCAGCTCAAGCGCCTCGGTCAGCTGGTCGCGCATCGCAATGTTGAGGGCGTTGCGTCGGTCCGGCCGGTTGAGCGAGATCGTCAAGAGCCCACCAGTGCGTTCGACGTCGACAACCGGCTGGGAAGCCCCGCTCTCCGAGGTCTCAGTCTCCAAGGTCTGAGCCTCTACTGCGGGCCTCGCTGTGGCGGAGCGTTGCTGGAGCCAGGACCGGAAGGTTTCGCCGGTCTGCAACACCGCGTAGGTAAGCGACTCGCCATGCAACGCCTGCTCAACCGTGGCGTGCTCGCAGAGCCGCAAGAGCTGGACGAGTGCAACCGACGCCTGCGGGCTCGCAGAGATGGCGGTATGCAGGGCTTGGACCTCGGCATCGAGGTCGTCGACGACGACCGTCGTTGCGCCGTAGCCACCCTGTGCGAGGGCGATGTCGAACGCGTCGATCAGAGCATTGAGCGATGGATCGGGCTCGTCGTCGACGACGGCGAGGTTCACCCAGGGGAGCGTGTGCAGCGCTGTGCCGAAGGCGTCGTGGGTTTCGGGCCCCATCGAATGACGGGTTGCCCCCCGCAGGTCGACGGCCAGCAGCGGGCACGTGCCGCCGCCGAGATCTGCGATCGAGCTCCAGCGCTCGGCCGTTGCGGCTGCCTCGGCCGGCGCAAGGAGCATTCGGTCAGCCGTCGCCGAGGTCGGTCATCTCGGACCGAAGCACGCGGCGCAGCAGCTTGCCGGTGTCGTTGTAGGGCAGCTCATCGCGGAACACGACGTAGTCGGGGGAGCGCGACGAGCGCAGACGTTCGGCGACAAGTGCCTTGAGTTCAGCTTCGTCGACATCGCCGACGACAACCGCGCCGATGGTCTCGCCCCATTGCACGCTCGGCACACCGATCACGGCCGCATCGGCCACCGACGGATGCGACATGAGCACGTCTTCGATCTCGCCCGGTGAAATGTTCTCGCCACCGCGGATGATCACGTCGTCGAGGCGTCCGGTGACGAACAGGTAGCCCTCTTCGTCGAGCTCGCCGCCGTCGTTCGTCGGGAACCAGCCCTCGGCCGTGAGCTTCGAACCCTGTTGCAGGTACTCGCCGGCAACTTGTTCGCCTCGAACCCAGACCTCGCCTGGAGTGCCTGCAGGGACTTCGTTGCCTTCTTCGTCTCGGATTGAAACCTCGAGCGACGGAAGCGGGCGGCCGACCGAGCCAAGGCGTCGGCGCATGGCCGGGTCGTCGCTGGCATGCGCGATCCAGTGATCGTCGGGGCCGAGGAGCGAGATCGTCGAGCTGGTCTCGGTCAGGCCATAGGCGTTCACGTAGGCGACGCCAGGAAGCAGGTTCATCGCCTGGTCGATCACCGGGAACGGCATGCGTCCGCCGCCGTAACTCATGGCTCGGAGCGTCGGCAGCTCGTCGCCGCGCTCAGCGAGACGCTCGACGATGCGGGCGAGCATGGTCGGCACGACCATCGCATGCGTGATGCCTTCGTTGGCCACGGCATCGATCCACGCATCGGCGTCGAAGTTCGGGAGCTGCACGATTCGGCGGCCGGCGTAGACCGAACTCAGCATCGCGGCCAGACCAGCGATGTGGTACGGCGGCACCGACACGAGCGTCGCTTCGTCTTCGCCCGCACCCATGTACTCGACCGAACCGAGGATGTAGCCGGTCAGGTTCTTGTGCCGAAGCACCGCAGCCTTGGGGATACCCGTCGTGCCGCTCGTGTAGAGCAGCACGGCGATGTCTTCGGGGTCGAACGGCCATTCAGCCTGGTCGATGCCGTCACCGGAGGCTGTCGCTGCGATGAAGTCGTCGCGGTCGACGACGGTGATGCCCTCGACCGACTCGACGCGAGGACCGTTGCCATCACCTGCGACCAACGTCGCTGACGCGGTGCGTTCGGCCAGCGCGACGAGGTCGTCTTCGGCCAAGCGGTAGTTCAACGGGACGAACGGTTGTCCAGCCGCGGCCGCACCGAAGAGCGCGATCGGCAGTGCTGGCGAGCTGACGTCGAGCAGCGAGACGCGGTCGGAACCGTTGTCCTTGAATACCTGTCCTGCCCGCCCCGCTCGCTCCAGCAATTCGGCATAGGTGATGCCGCTGCCAATCGAACCAATTGCGGTGCGCTCTCCGAAGCCGCTCGCGGCCATGTCGAGCAAGGTCAGGATGTTCACGGTGTTCCCCCTGGGCGGCTCCAGCGTGACGGAGCCCTCGAAGCGCCCACACTAATCCGGGGCGGCGCTGCGAACCCCAGGCGGCGGCCCGGGTAAGACCCGAGCCCAGCTGGGATCAGTCGGACGCAGGAAGCGCGGTGGCTTCCTTGAGTGCCAGCGCGGTCTGGCCAATCCCGAGTGACCCGTCGCCTGGCTTGGTGCAGAGCACTTCGATCGAACCGTCCGCGTCGGTGTAGCGCTTGCCCATCAAGGTGCCTTCGGTCAGGCCGTCGACGGCAGTCGCGTCTGATGCGTCAGCGGTGGGCTCGACCATCGAGACGCCGCCACAGGTGACGTCAACATCGCCGCTGCCGCCGACCACGATGATCTCGGTTGAGCAGACGGCGCTCTTCAGCTTGAGGCCCGGACGAAGTTCCACAGATACTCCTCAGTACGTACGTGAACGGGTTCGAACTTAGTGCCCCCAACCAGGCCGGGGGAAAGTTCGGGTCTAGCGGCTGTGGTCGACCGGACCTTCGCCCGGAGGCTCGGGGCCGGTAGCGAGGTGGATGATGCCGTCGGCCTCGGGCGTGCCGGCCTCTTCTGCCTGGGTCCAATGCAGGTACATGGGCGCTTCGTGACGCAACAGGTCGAGCCAAATCGCGTAGTCGGCCTCGGGGAGATGCGCTCGCACCGCCGTCTCGCTGCCGAGGGTCACGAAGCCAGCCGACGACGAAGCGAATCGTTCCGAGAAGTAGATCTCGCTTGTCGATTCGCTTTGTTCGCCGTCGTTCACCATGACGTGCTGGAGCACCAGCAGCCGGTCGGTTCCGAGCTGTCCGAGGCGCCCGACGTGGGCGGTGTAACTCGTGATCTGTGCGCTTGGCATGTTGTTCCCCTCCAATGTCAGCGGCCGCAGAGTAACAAGCCCGGCTGAGCTGGGCACGAGCGTGTCGCCCGGGGAGCGGGCCAAATGCCGTGTTTGGTGTCGACCGAGCCGGAAGCGAACGCTTCGACCACTAGCGTGCCGGGGTGCTTCCCCTGACGATGACGAACCGCGGCAACGGCCTTCGCACCTTCGCAGCGATGTCGATCCTGTTGGTGCTGGCGCTGCTTGCAACGGCCTGTCAGGCACAAACCACCGTGCAGTACTCCGAGCGCCAGGTCGGCGAAGCGGGCACCGGTGTTGACGGAGATGACACCGAGATCGGCTCCGGTGATGGATCGAGCGGTGATGGCTCGGCGGTGGCATTCGCCTCTGCCGCGGACGTGTACGAATCGATCGTCGACTCGATCGTGTTTGTCGAGACCCCACAAGGCACCGGCACCGGCATCGTTATCGAAGACGGCTGGATCCTGACGAACGCCCACGTCGTCGAGCGGTACCCCGAGGTCCGTATCGGCCGCTCCGACGGCATCGACCTGGGCGAGTACCAGGTCTTCAGCGTCGACTGGGTCTTCGATCTGGCGCTCGTCGGTCCGGTCGACGACGCCGAGCTGATTCCGTTCGACCGATCTTCGTCGAGCGACCTGTCGATCGGCGACCCGGTCATGCTGATCGGATTTCCCGACGAAACGAATATGGACCCGACACCGACGTTGACCTCGGGCATCGTGAGCCGGCGACGCAGTCCCGCGGTTGGCGACTTCCCGTTCGTGCAGGTCGACGCAACGATCGCTCCCGGCCAGTCCGGCGGTGCACTGGTCGACATGAACGGCGACCTGATGGGCATCAGCGGGCTCGAGTTTGGCGAAGGCGAGTTCGGTCTCGCTTTTGAAGCCGACGCGATGTGGCCACGAATCGACGATCTCAAGCTCGCGCCGAGCGACCTGGTCCCTGCATCGGAACCGGTCTTCGAGATCGTCGCCGACGTTGGTCCACGGAGCACGGCTGGCTTCATCGTCGAGGTCGACGCGGTCGGACGGGCCCAGATCCTGGCGATCGGCGACGACGACCTCTACATGGACCTGCGCACGCTCGGCGGCACGACTGCATCGGCATTCGACGAAGCGGTCGACCCGTTCGTTGTTCCGCTCGAGGCAGACGGTCGCAACTGGTTCATCGACGAGTTGCTCGAAGGCGGCGAGGAACTCGACGGCGAGATCGAGCCTGGCGTCTACCAGGTCATCATTGGCACGTTTGGCACGACGAGCAAGCCCGTGACGGTGACCTCAGCGAACCCGATGCGGGTCTTCGCCGATCTCGAAGAAGGCGCCGAACTGCCGGTCGGTCTGATTGTTGAGGGCGAGTTCGACTGGTCCGGCGATTCTGACCTGTGGGAACTGCCGCTCGAAGCGGGTGACTCGGTCACGATCACCTCGGATGGCATCGCCGACACCTTGTTGTCGGTCCGCCTGGACGGGCTACCCGTGGCAGGTAGTGACGACGAACTGCTCGGCCTGTTTGGCGTCGGCGCTCGGGTCGAGTTCGTGGCGCCGTCAACCGGTGTGTACGAGGTCGAGGTCGGCACGTTCGATGACGACCGCTGGGGCTACCTCATCGAAGTTGCCGTCGAATAGCGACGTCGGCAACTGCTAGTTCAGCGACGGGTCCTCGGGGACGTTCGCGAACCAGCGCAGGTCGCCTTCTTGGCGACGCAGCACTCGCTCGTACAGGCCATCTGGCTGCTCGCTCCACAGGTCGGTCGTTTCGGCATCGACGGTGAACCAGCCGCCTCGGCTGAGCTCGCCGTCGAGCTGGCCCGGTGACCAGCCGGCGTAGCCGCGGAAGATGCGGAGCCGGTCCACGACAGCCGCAGCGATCGCCGGATCGGCGTCGAGGTCGACGGTGCACAGATCGCCAGGGCCGATCGGCGTGGCGATCTCGCTGGCGACTTCGCCCAGCTCGCCGAGCGAGCGGGCGACGCCGATGAACCCGTTCGGCTCGACCGGTCCGCCTTCGAAGACAACGGCCGGATCGAAAGTCACGTCAGCCCAGCGGGGGAGCAGCTCACCGATCTCAAGTTGGCTCGGCCGATTGATGATCACACCAAGCGCCCCGACATCGTCGTGATGCAACATGAACACGACCGACCGGTCGAAGACGCCGTCGCGAATCGCAGGCGAAGCGACGAGGAGACGTCCGGTGGTGTTCTCAGGCATGACGAGTCGGCGCTTCGTCTTAGACGAGTTCGCCGACCACGTAGTCGATGCATGCGGTGAGGGCACGCGTGTCGTCAGGATCGATCGCCGGGAACAGTGACAGGCGCAGCTGGTTGCGGCCGAGCTTCCGGTAGCCGTCGGTGCCGACGATTCCGTTTGCGGACAGGACTGCGGCGACCGTGTCGGCGCTCACCGAGTCGTCGAGGTCGATCGTGGCGACGACATGGCTGCGGAGGGCCGGGTCGGCGACGAACGGAGTCGCAAGTTCGTGTGCGTCTGCCCAGCCGTACAAGAACTCGGCCTTTTCGTCGCAGCGGCTGGCCGCCCATTCGAGGCCGCCCTGCTCGTTCATCCACTCGGTGGCGTGCATCGTCAGATAGATGGTCGCGAGTGCCGGGGTGTTGTAGGTCTGGTTCTTGCGTGAGTTGTCGAGTGCGGTGCCGAGATCGAGACCGGCGGGGATCCAGCGTCCGGATGCCTTGACCGATTCGATGCGCTCGACTGCGGCTGGGTTCGAGAGTGCCAGGAACAGACCGCCGTCGCCGGCGAAGCACTTTTGCGGAGCGAAGTAGTACATGTCGCAGTCGTCGGTGTTCCAGCGGAGGCCACCAGCAGCTGACGTTGCGTCAACGGCCACAAGACCGGAGGCGCCCTCGGGGCGATGCACGGGCACCGAGACTCCGGTCGAGGTCTCGTTGTGCGGGTAGGCGTAGACGTCGATCGAGTCGTCAGCGACCATCTCGGGCCGGGCGCCCATCTCGGACTCAATGATCATCGGGTCGCTCAAGTGAGGAGCGGCCGACGTGCACTTTGCGAACTTCGACGAGAACTCGCCGAACGACAAGTGTTGGGAGCGGTCGTTGATGAAGCCGAACGAAAGGGCGTCCCACAGCAGGGTCGCGCCGCCGTTGCCGATGATCACTTCCCAGTCTTCAGGAAGCGAGAAGAACTCGCGCATGCCGTCTTGCATACGGGCGACGATGTCCTTGACGGCTGGCTTGCGGTGGCTGGTTCCCATGAACGAGGTGCCGGTGGCGGCAAGATCGTCGAGGGCCTCGACCCGGACCTTGCTGGGTCCAGATCCGAACCTGCCGTCAACGGGCAAGAGGTCCGAGGGGATGGTGATGTTCGGCGTTTCGCTCACTCGTCAAGTCTGCCAGCCCCGCCGGCGAACACGCGATGAATAGCACGACTGACCGCATGCGATTTCTGACACACTGCCCGGGTGACTTCTGAGGTGACTTCCGCTCTTTCGCGCCGTGTCGGCGCCATTGCTCCGTCGGCAACGCTGGCCGTGTCGAGCAAGGCCAAAGCGCTCAAGGCGCAGGGCAAACCCGTGATTGGCTTCGGCGCCGGTGAGCCCGATTTCGCCACGCCTGAGCACATCGTTGAAGCAGCGATCGCGGCGTGCAGCGTTCCCGTCAACCATCGCTACTCGGCGACGCCCGGCTTGCCCGAACTTCGGGAAGCGCTGGTCGCCAAGACCCAGCGTGACTCGGGCTTCTCCGTGACTGCGGACCAGATCGTGGTCACGAACGGCGGCAAGCAGGCGGTCTTCAATGCGTTCGCCGCGCTGCTGAACCCGGGCGACGAGGTCCTGTTGCCGACCCCGTACTGGACGACCTACCCCGAACCGATCCGACTGGCGGGCGCGACACCGGTCGAACTTCCGACCGATGTCGCCAGCGGGTTCCGCGTCACCGTCGACCAGCTCGAAGCGGCCCGCACACCGAACACTAAGGCGTTGATCTTCGTCTCGCCATCGAACCCGACCGGCGCCGTCTACCCCCGAGCCGAGATCGAGGCGATCGGGCGATGGGCGGTCGAGCACGACATCTGGGTGATCTGCGACGAGATCTATGAGCACCTTGTCTACGGCGACGCCGAACATCACTCGATGCCCGTCGTGGTGCCCGAGTTGGCCGAGCGTGCCATCGTGCTGAACGGTGTCGCCAAGACCTACGCGATGACTGGCTGGCGCGTCGGTTGGATCATTGGCCCTCCGGCGTTCGCCAAGGCCTGTTCGACGCTGCAGTCACACCAGACCTCGAACGTCTGCAACGTCGCCCAAGCCGCAGCGCTCGCCGCAGTCGCTGGCCCACTCGAACCCGTCTACGCAATGCGAGAAGCGTTCGACCGGCGACGCCAACTCATCTACTCGAGCCTCAGCGCGATCGATGGTGTGACCGTGCTCGAACCCCAGGGAGCGTTCTACGCGTTCCCGTCGTTCGAGGGAGTACTCGGGCGTGAACTCGGTGGCGCGACGCCGACGACGACGAGCGAACTCGCCGACGTGTTCCTCGACCAGATCAACGTCGCCCTTGTTCCGGGCGAAGCGTTCTCCGCTCCTGGCTACGCCCGCATGGCCTATGCCATGGGCGACGACGACATCGCCGAAGGTGTCGGCCGCATCGCTGAATTGCTCAGCCGTGGCTGAACCACAATCGATCCCATACGGAGCCTGGCCCTCGCCGATCGCGGCCGGCGATCTGGTGGCTGGCGCTGCTGGCCTCGCCGAGGTCATCACCGACGGAAACGCCGTCTGGTTCACCGAATCCCGCCCCGAAGAAGCCGGCCGAGTCGCCCTGATGCGCTGGCAAGCCGGCAGCGACGGTGCCGGAACCATCGAGGAGATGACGCCGCCCGACGCCAGCGTGCGCACACGAGTGCACGAGTACGGCGGTGGCGCCTGGTTCGTTGCCGACGGGACCGTCTGGTTTACCGACGACAGCGATCAACGACTGCGCAGGCTCGATGACGGACAGGTGCAGTTCCTCACGTCAGCGCCCGACATCGAACGCGGCGTGCGCTACGCCGACGGCCGGCCAACGCCTGACAAGGCGTGGTATGTCTGTGTCCGCGAGACCCATCTGCCCGATGAAGACGGCGCGCACGTCGAGCCGATCAACGACCTGGTCGCTGTGGCAGGGGACGGCTCGGAACGCATCGAGGTGATTGCGTCGGGCGCCGACTTCTATTCGTCGCCCCGCCTCAATGCCGACGGCACCGAAATCGTCTGGGTCCAGTGGAACCACCCGAACATGTCATGGGACGCCACCGAGCTCTGGCACGCCCGCTGCGCCGACGGCGTCGTGACCGATGCCAAGAAGATCGCCGGCGACGGCGCAACCTCGATCGTGCTTCCGGGGTTTGCTGCGGACGGTTCGATCCTGGCCGTCGCGGATCGAGACGAATGGTGGAACCTCTTCCGCTTCGATCGCGATGGAGGCGAGCCCGAGCCGGTCATTGAAGGCTCATTCGAGATCGCCACGCCCGGCTGGGTCTTCGGTATCTCTCGTTGGGTCGAAACCTCGAACGGCCTCGTCGTCGGTGCCACCGATCCCGGTGGTGACACGCTCGTCGATGCCGCCTCGGGCGAAGTCCGCGACGACTGGTCGGCTGTATCCGCGCTCGCTCCCTTGGGCGACGGTGTTGTGTTCATCGGCGCTCGCCACGACGAAGAACCATCGATCGTGCAGTGGACGCCAGGTTCGGAACCGAGCGTGCTGCGAGGCCCACGGGACCTCGGTTACGCGGACGGCTTCTTCCCCGATCCGGCCCACATCGTGTTCCCGACCAGCGACGGCGAAGAAGCGCACGGCTGGTACTACGCCCCCGCCAACCCCGACGCAGCTGCCGCTTCCGACGAGCTTCCACCGGTGCTCGTGCTGGCCCACGGCGGCCCGACGGGCCGGGCTCGCTCCGAGCTGCAACTCTCGCTTCGGTACTGGACGAGCCGTGGCTTTGCTGTGGTCGACGTCGACTACCGGGGCAGTACCGGCTACGGACGCACGTACCGCCGTGCGCTCGACAATCGCTGGGGCATCGCCGATGTCGAAGACGCCATCGCCGCAGTCCACTACCTGTCCGATGCGGGCCTGGTCGATCCTGACCGGGCACTGATCAAGGGCGGCAGCGCCGGCGGCTTGACCGTGCTCGGCGCACTGGCCGACAGCGACGTGTTCGCTGCGGGCGCCTCTCGCTATGGCGTCGCCGACCTCAAGGCACTCGCCGAGGACACCCACAAGTTCGAGGCCCGCTACTGCGACCGCCTGATCGCCCCCTGGCCCGAAGGACTCGAGATCTACGAGGCCCGATCACCGATCAACCGCGTCGAGGACCTCGCAACCCCGATGATCGTTCTGCAGGGCGACGCCGATCCGGTCGTGCCACCCAACCAGTCCGAGGCTGTCGTGGCGGCGCTGGCCGACCAAGGGATTCCGCACGCCTATCTGCTGTTCCCGGGCGTCGCCCACGGATTCCGAGATGCCGAGACCATCGTGACCGCCCTCGAAGCTGAGCTGTCGTTCTTCTGCCAGATCCTGGGCATCGAACCAGCCGGGGACATCCCAACGATCGACATCGCACACAGCGATGTCTCAACCAGCGGCGGCGCGGCCGAATGAACGTCAAGCCAATCGCCGCTCTGGTCTTCGACTTTGACGGCACGATCATCGACACCGAGACGCCGGTCTATGAGTCGTGGCGGGACACGTTCGTGCATGCCGGTGTCGAGCCGATCGACTTCGACGTGTGGGCTGCTCAGATCGGCATGGCCGATGGCGACGCCATGGATGTCCGAGCGCTGCTGTGCGAACGATTGGGCGTCGGCGAAGTGCCCGACGAGCTCGAAGCGATGCGTCGAGACCTGATCCAAGAGATGCTGCACGCGCAGCCCGTCCGAGACGGTGTCGTCGACTTCCTCGATCTCGCCGAGGCCTTTGGTGTGCGGCTTGCCGTTGGCTCGAGCTCGCCGACGTCGTGGGTCGACGACAACCTGCGCCGCGTCGGATTGCGAGACCGGTTCGAGGTGCTGAGCTGTGCGGACCCCGGCATTCCCGGCAAGCCGGATCCGACGGTCTACATCGAAGCGTGTCGTGCGGTCGGCGCGTCGCCAGAAGCTGCGCTCGCCATCGAGGACTCGCATAACGGCGTGACGGCCGCGGTCGCGGCTGGCATGACGTGCATCGCTGCGCCGGGACCGATCACCGTCGGCGCCGATTTCTCCCACGCCACCGTTGCCGTTGAATCGCTCGCGCAGCTCGACCCGGCCGACTGGCTCACCCACTAGAGAGTTCAGCTACTAGCCAATCAGCGCGGCGGCCGCGGCGATTCCCGAGTTGAACGCGCCCTCGACCTTGGGGCCGCCGAACGCGTCGCCCGCTAAGGCGATCTGGGTGCCGCCAGCTTCGACCACGAGGGTGCGCTCAGGAATCGGCGTCACCGGTCCGGCGTAGCGCCACTTCTTGAGCTGGGAGTCAACGACGGTTGCGTCGCCGATCCATGGAGCCGCCATCTCCAACAGCTCGGCGTGGACCTCGTCGCCGTCGTCATCGAAGCGGCGCTTCGAGTAGTCATGCTCGGCATGGAACGTCAGCGCCTGGACAGGTGAGATGCCTTTGCGCTGGTTGTCGGCGATGAACGTGAATGGTCCGTCGTCGAGCTGCATGCCGCCGGGTTCGGCGACGTTCGTTTGGCCGTCGACGATGGCGAGCAGGGCCAGCGTGGCGAAGTAGTCCGTCGACTTCAGCGCATGCGCGATGTCGTGGCCGAGCTTGATCGTGCCTCGGTCGAAGAGCGCAAGCATCTGGGGAATCGGGGCGGTGACGATCGCGTCGTCCCCCTCAGCCAGGATCTCGCCGTCGGCGCCAACGAACTGGACGCGGCCGTCTTCGGCTGTCAGGTGGTGTGCTTCTACCGCGAGTTGCACATCGAGGTCACGACCAAGCCACTTGGCGAGCGAGGTCATCCCGTGGGCGCCTCGATAGCGGGGGTAGCCGTCTGGGCTTCCGAAGCCGCGGCACCACTCGGCGACAACACCAGCTTCGACAGCCTGCTCGGTCAACTCGACGAAGCGCTCGCCTCGGGTCGTGAAGAACTGGGCGCCGTGATCGAGCACGGCCTCGCCGATACGCCGTGTGGCCAGTCGGCCGCCGATGCCACGGCCCTTGTCGATGAGCGTGACATCGTGGCCGGAGGCAACCAAGTCACGAGCTGCGGCAAGCCCCGAAAGTCCGGCACCGAGGATGATCGTTCTGGCCATACCCGAAGTATGACGAGCGCGGGGGAGGGACGCTCGATCCAGCCCCGTAGATTTGCGGATATGGCACGAGTGCTGGTCACCGAAGAAATCGCCGAAGACGGTCTGGAGCGCCTCCGGGCCGCCGGGCACGAGGTCGACGTCCGCCTGGGTCTTGAGCCCGGAGAGATCGCCGAGGCGATCGCCGGAGCCGAGGGGCTGATCATCCGGTCCGCCACCACGGTGACCGCCGATCTCATCGCCGCAGGCACCGACCTCAAGGTCGTCGGCCGAGCCGGTATCGGCCTCGACAACGTCGATGTCGACGCCGCAACCGCTGCTGATGTGCTCGTCTGCAACGCACCGTTCTCCAACGCCGTTAGCGCCGCCGAGCACACGATGGCGCTGATGCTGTCGATGGCCCGCAACGTCGCTCCCGCCCACTCCGCGCTGGTCGACGGCCGTTGGGAGCGCAGCAAGTGGAAGGGCGTTGAGCTCGACCAGAAGACGCTCGGCATCATCGGCTTGGGCCGCATCGGTCGACTCGTCGGCGTGCGTGCGCAGGCATTTGGCATGAAGCTCGTCGCCTATGACCCGTTCGTCTCCGCCGAGGCTGCGGCCGAAGCTGGCGCTGAGCTCATGGACCTCGACGATCTGATGGCCGCATCTGACTTCGTTACGCTGCACTTGGCTCGCACACCCGAGACGATGAACCTGCTCAACGCAGAGCTGTTCGCCAAGTCGAAGCCGGGCCAGCGCGTGATCAATGTCGCCCGTGGCGGCATCATCGACGAGGCTGCCCTCGCTGCGGCGATCGAGAATGGCCCGGTCGCTGGAGCGGCGATCGACGTGTTCGCCGAAGAGCCAACGACTGCGTCGCCACTTTTCTCGCTTCCTCAGGTCACGGTGACCCCGCACCTGGGCGCATCGACGGACGAAGCCCAGCTCAAGGCCGGTGTGCAGATCGCTGAGCAGGTCGAGATGGCCCTCGGCGGCCAGGTGCCGACCTTCGCCGTCAACGCCAAATAGCAGGTCACCTACCTGCCGAATCTGGACTCGATCTGGAGTCCGACGTTAGAGCTCGGTCTTCACTACGAGCGACTGGCCCTGGATTCGGGCTGTGGCGGCATGTCTCGCCAGCGCTTCGGCCGCTTCGACGGCAGTTCCTGGCCGATGTTTGTTCGATTATCCAGTGGAAAACCTGTGGGTTTCAGTCGATTTGGATACACCGCGACGAAGTTGCGTCGGATGTGCCCGAGACAATGAGATCGGCGCGCTGCTTGCTCGGGTCACGGGCGTAGTGCTCGTCTTCTGCGGCCATCCATTCCCGCCACTGCTCGACTGTGTTGGCGCCGCCGCGTTCGAGGCCCCGCTGCAGTCGGACCTGTGGCGGAGTGTCGATCCAGATCACGAAACTCAGGTGTTCCGCCCACTCTTTGCGGCCAGCTGAGACACCCTCGATGATCACGATCGGCGCTGGCTCGACCGTGTGCCACTCGGCCATCTCGTCGGTGTCCCAGTCGTAGCGCTGGAACTGCGCCTGGCGCCCTCCGGTGAGGGGGATGATGACTTGCTCAAGGAGACGAGGCCACCAGTTGATGGGGTTCGACGCCGAGGCGAAGTCGTCGGTATGGACGACGGTCGCTCCGCCCGCGGCGGCGGAGAGCTTGGCCGCGAACGTGGTCTTCCCGCTGCCACCCGGTCCATCAATCGCTACGAGCCGAACCGCACGATCACGCGCCAAGATCTGCTCGACGATTCGCTCAAAGCTTGGGTGCCCAGAGCTTGGGGTTGGGATCGCCATAGCTTTTGTCCTCGGGCGTTGCCGGTCCGAGCGCTGGCCTGGGGTGCGTCAGTCGCTGGGCTTCTCGAAGGCCAGCGGTGGCCACTTGGCCGGAACCGGCTCGGGTGGCAGCTCGTCGAGGCGCTTCAGGCCTCTGATCGTGCGCGCCAGCAGGGCGCCGAACGCACCCTTCCATGCGAGCGATCGCAGCCAGGGAGGCATGAGCTAGCCGGCGCTCGGCATGTACGCCGGGCGGCCCGTCTCGAACGCCGAGATGTCGTCGGCCTTCTGCATGGTCAGGCCAATGTCATCGAGGCCGTTCAGGAACCGGTGCTGGACCGACTCGCTGAGGTGGAACGGCACGTTGATGTCGAGCGAGGGCACTTCGAGTGTCAGGCGCTCGACGTCGACGACGATCTCGGTTGCCGGATCAGCCTGCACTGCGCTCATGATCTGCTGGACGACGTCGCCGTCGACCTGCACACACACGAGACCGTTCTTGGTCGAGTTGTTGGCGAAGATCGGGCCGAAGCGAGGCGAGATGACGGCCTCGAAGCCGTACTGCATGATCGCCCACACAGCGTGCTCACGAGATGAGCCGGTGCCGAAGTTCGGACCGGCGACGAGCACCTTGGCGCCCGCGTGTTCTTCCTTGTTCATCACGAAGTCGGGCTCGTCACGCCACTCGCTGAACAGGCCCTTCTCGAAGCCAGTGCGCTCGACCTGCTTGAGCCAGTCGCTCGGAATGATCTGGTCGGTGTCGACGTCGCTGCGATCGAGCGGAACGGCCCGACCCTGGACAATGCGTACAGCTTCCATTA
>CAZEMU010000035.1:27739-33212 GCA_964513315.1 uncultured Acidimicrobiaceae bacterium
GTTCTCGATGACCGAACCGCGGTACTCGGCGATGGCGCCGATGCCGCCGCTGGTGCCAGTGCGAGCGAGTACGGCGAGGACAACGTCCTTGGCGGTCGCGCCCTCGGGCAGCTCGCCGTTGATCGTGATCGCCATTGTCTCTTGCGGAGGCTGCGGGAGCGTCTGGGTGGCGAGCACGTGCTCGACCTCGCTCGTACCGATGCCGAAGGCGAGCGCACCAAAGGCGCCGTGGGTGCTGGTGTGGCTGTCACCGCACACCACGGTCATGCCCGGAAGCGTCAGGCCCAGTTCGGGGCCCATCACGTGGACGATGCCCTGGTTCTTGTGCCCCATCGGATAGTTCGTGATGCCGAACTCGGCCGTGTTCGCCCGCAGCGTCTCGACCTGCTTACGGCCGATCTCATCGGCGATCGGCAGGTGCTGATCCTTGGTCGGCACGTTGTGGTCCTCGGTCGCGACTGTCAGGTCGGGCCGGCGAACCGTGCGGCCGGTCATGCGCAGGCCTTCGAACGCCTGGGGCGAGGTGACCTCGTGGACCAGATGCAAGTCGATGTAGAGGAGGGCCGTGCCGTCGTCTTCGGCCTTGACGACGTGGTTATCCCAAACCTTCTGGCTCAGCGTTCGCGGGTGAGTGGGAGTGCGTGGCTGGCTCATGCTTCGATCTTCACAATCTCGACGGCCAGAGAACCGCCGGGGGCTTCGTAACTCACGGTTTCGCCGACCTTGCCGCCGAGTAGGGCAGCGCCGAGCGGGCTGCCGGGCGACATAACGGTGATGCCTTCGCGGCGTTCTTCGATCGAGCCGATCAGGTACTGCTCGGTGTCGGTGTCGCCTTCGTAGCGAATCGTCACGACATTGCCCGACTGGACCTCGTCGCTGACCTCGACGGCATCGACAATCTCGACGTCTTCGAGCATGGCTTCGAGGGCCATGATGCGGCCCTCCATCTTGCCCTGCTCCTCTTTGGCGGCGTGGTAGTCGCCGTTCTCCTTGAGGTCGCCAAGTTCACGAGCGGCTTCGATTTTGCGAGCGATGTCGATGCGTCCACGCCCGGTGAGATCCTTGTGTTCGGCCGTGAGCCGGTCGAAGGCGTCTCGCGAGAGTTGCTTCTGGTCAGCCATAAGCAGCCCAGGCTATCGACTCGCCCAATCTGTCGGCCAGTGCGCCCCCCAACCTCTCCTGGCTCGGCTCGGCTCTTGCGTCGTCGCGACAGGTATGCGACGGTGATAGCGGCGACAACACAGGCGGAAAGACCATGACCGAGGCGGTGTATGCGGCAGTCGCTGAACTGCCGCTCCGGAAGAACAAGGCACTCACTGCGCGCAGCGGCCCCACCACGGTGCTGATGGGTGCATGGATGCGTGTACTGGCGCGCAAACCTGACGGTTGGATCCAGGTCGGGGCGTTTGGCAAGACCGGCTGGGTCCACGAGACCGAGGTCAGCGAAGCGAATCCAGCGGTGAAATTCTTCTTCGTCGATGTCGGTCAAGGCGACGCCGTACTGGTGGAGACGCCGACCGATCGAATCATCGTCGATGGCGGGCCCGGCAAGAACTTCTACCGCTACCTCACGGCGTGGAAGTACCGCTGGCTCCTACAGGCGAGGCAGCAGGTGCACATCGAGGCGATGGTCATCAGCCATTTCGATGCCGACCATTTCGCTGGGCTCATCCCGTTGTTGAACGACGACCGATTCACGTTTGGCACGATCTATCACAACGGCATCGCTCGCTTTCAGCGCCGAAGCGCCGACCGGCCGCCAGGCATGGACACCGACCTGGGGCGGACCTCGGAGATCGATGGGGTTCGCGCCGTGCTGGAAACGAGCTTCTCGACGATCGGTCAGGCGCAAGCACTGCTCGATGGCGGCGGATTGATGGCGACCTTTCGCGACTTCCTCGACGCTGCGACTCGTGCCCACGCCGACGGGCGCCTCGGTTCCATGAAACGCTTGCGGCGCGGTTCGGCGCCGCTCGAACGGATTCAGGGCGTCGACACCGAAGTGCTGGGACCGATTACCCGACCCGAGAACTCGAACCACTTCAGCTGGTACACGGACTCGTCGCATACGCGCAACGGCCACAGCGTCGTGCTCAAGTTCACAGCGGGCGAACGCACGTTTCTTCTCGGCGGTGACCTCAACAGCGAAGCCGAGGTGGAACTGCTTGGAGAACTCGGCCCTGCCATGTTCAAGGCCGATGTCACCAAGGCCTGCCACCACGGCGCGTCCGAGTTCACGACCGACTTTCTGGCGGCCGTCAATCCGTTCATGACGGTGATCTCGTCGGGCGACAACGAGAACTACGGCCACCCACAACCCGACGCGGTCGGTTCGATTGGCAAGTACTCGGCCGGGGAACGGCCGCTGATCTTCTCGACCGAACTTGCCCGTTCTCAGACGGCGCGGCGCATCCATTACGGACTGATCAACGTGCGTACCGACGGCGAAGTCATTGTCGGCGCCCAGATGTTCGAAAAGGCTCGCGCCGGCGACATTTGGAACAGCTTTGTGATCTAGGCCGGTTGCTACCGTTTCCCGCATGTGTCGTCGAGTGACCTGCAAGACCTGCAACCGTCCCGACTGGAAGGGATGTGGCGCGCACGTCGAGCACGTACTCGGCGACGTCGCGCCCGAAGACCGCTGCCCCCGTGACCATGCGCCTGAAGATGCAGGCAGCGGCAACTGGCTGACCCGCCTCCTCGGCCGGTGAATGGCGAACGGTGCCTGACACCCGTTCGCAATGGAACCGGGCGGCGGTGTCAGACACCGCACCCGTGCGTACCCTTGAGCGCTCGTTCGATAGGGGAGAAGTAGCAGCATGGCGCACAAGGTCGGGATTCTCGGTGGTGACGGGATTGGTCCCGAGGTCATCGCCGAAGGCCTCAAGGTCATCAAAGCCGCCGGTGTCGAGCTCGACACGGTCGACTACGACCTTGGTGGTGCCCGCTACCTGCGTGACGGCACCGTCCTTGACGACGCCACCCTCGAAGAATGGCGCGGCCTCGACGCGATCTACCTCGGCGCCGTCGGTACGCCCGAGGTTCCCCCTGGCGTCATCGAGCGAGGCCTGCTGCTCAAGATGCGCTTCGCCCTCGACCTGTACGTGAACCAGCGTCCGTTCGTGTCCGAAGCCGACAACGTCAACTTCACCGTCATCCGTGAGAACACCGAAGGCACCTACGCCGGCGAAGGCGGCTTCCTCCGCCACGGCACGCCCCAGGAGATCGCAACCCAGGGCTCGGTCAACACCCGCATGGGCGTCGAGCGCTGCGTGCGCTACGCCTACGACCTGGCGTCCAAGTCCGACCGGAAGCACCTCACCCTCGTACACAAGACCAATGTGCTGACCTTCTCCGGCGACCTGTGGGAGCGCACGTTCAACGAGGTTGGCGAGGAATACCCGCAGGTCGAGACGGCGTATAACCACATCGACGCCGCCTGCATCTACTTCGTTGAAGACCCCCAGCGCTACGACGTGATCGTCACCGACAACCTGTTCGGCGACATCCTCACCGATCTCGGTGGCGCCGTCAGCGGCGGCATCGGCTTTGCCGCGTCGGCCAACCTTGACCCCAGCCGCAACAGCCCGTCGATGTTCGAGCCGGTCCACGGCTCGGCGCCCGACATTGCCGGCAAGGGTCTCGCCAATCCGACCGCTGCCATCATCAGCGGCGCACTCATGCTCGACCACCTCGGCGAAACTGCCGCAGCCGAGCGAGTCATGACCGCTGCGCTCGAACTCGGCAACACCGAAGGCGGCACCGCAGCCGTCGGTGACGCAATCGCCGCCGCTGTTTCGAGCTGAAGCGAACGAGGGAGTCGACCATGTCCGATGCAACCGCAGGCTCGGCAGAAGTTCCGGCGCAGGCCGGCAGACGCAGAGTCGAGATCTACGACACGACGCTTCGAGACGGAAGCCAACTCGAGGGCATTTCGTTCACCGTCGAGGACAAGCTGCGCATCGCTCGCCAGCTCGACCGGCTCGGCGTGCACTACATCGAGGGCGGCTGGCCAGGAGCGAACCCCAAGGACGACGAGTTCTTCGAGCGCGCCGCAACCGAGCTCGACCTCGAGACGTCGACGTTCGTGGCGTTCGGCTCGACCCGTCGTCCGCGTGGCCGCGTCGACGAAGACCTGACGCTGCAGAATCTCGTCAATGCCGGTACGACCACGGTCTGCATCGTTGGCAAGTGCTGGGACTACCACGTGACCGAGGCGCTGCGAGTCGAACTCGACGAAGGCGTCGCCATGGTCCGCGACTCGGTCGAGTACCTCGTGTCGCAGGGCCTCGATGTCTTCTTCGATGCCGAGCACCTCTTCGATGGCTACAAGAACCATCCCGAGTTCAGCCTGCGCGTGCTCGAAGCAGCCGCGACTGCGGGTGCAAGCCGCCTGGTCCTCTGCGACACCAACGGTGGTTCGCTGCCGAGCCAGGTCCGCCAGACCGTGAGCGAGATTGTCGGCTACTTCGGTGGTGACGTGGGCGTCGGCGTCCACCTGCACGACGACACCGCCTGCGGTGTCGCCAACGCCATCGCCGGCGTCGAAGGTGGCGCAATCCAGGTCCAAGGCACGATCAACGGCTACGGCGAGCGCACCGGCAACTGCAATCTGGTGCCGATCATCGGCAACCTGTCACTGAAGATGGGCATCGAGACGATCCCTGCGGATCGCATGGTGCACCTCACCTCGGTTGCGAATCAGGTCGCCGAGCTGGCGAACTTCGTGCCCGATCCCCAGCAGGCCTACGTCGGCCAGTCAGCGTTTGCCCACAAGGCCGGCCTGCACACGAGCGCTATCGCTCGTCGCCCCGATGCCTACGAGCACATCGATCCTTCGACGGTCGGCAATCAGGCTCGCTTCGTCGTGAGCGAGATGGCTGGCAAGGCCGGCATCGCGATCCGTGCCGAAGAGATCGGCATCGAACTCGACGGCAAGGCCAGCGGCGAGGTCATCGAGATCCTCAAGCGGCTCGAATACGAGGGCTACCAGTTCGAGGTCGCCGATGCATCGCTCGAACTGTTGCTCCGTGGCGCTGCGGGTTGGACGCAGGACTTCTTCGAGCTGGAGAGCTTCCGGGTGTCGACCCAGCACCGTTCCGGCGCTGGTGCGCGTGCCTGGAACGACGTTGCGGTCGAGATGGAGACCGAAGCGACCGTCAAGCTCGTCGTTGATGGCGAGCGCATCGCTGCGATCGGCGAGGGCAACGGCCCGGTCAATGCACTCCATGCAGCGCTGCGCGAAGCAGTCGCTGTTCGCTATCCCGCGTTCAACAACATCGCGCTCACCGACTACAAGGTTCGTGTGCTCGATACCGCCGCTGGCACCGCAGCGGTCACTCGCGTGCTGATCGATCTGAGCGACGGTGAGCGTCACTGGACGACGATCGGCGTCAGCGAGAACATCGTCGAAGCGTCCTGGCAGGCCCTCGTCGACGGCATCGTCTACGGCCTCCTCCACGCCTCGAACTAG
>CAZEMU010000036.1:0-33118 GCA_964513315.1 uncultured Acidimicrobiaceae bacterium
GCGGGCCTTGTGGGCGCCCCACCGGGCACCGACCTTGCCGCCGAGTCCGGCGAGCTGGGCGTTGCGAGCGGCGCGTCCGACACGACTGAGGGGGGATTCGTCGGTCATGGTGGCCGAGGCTACTCGTGGTCTCGGCCCAGCTCCCCGCTCAATGTGATCCATGCGGCCCCGGAGCGCGATGATCAGGGCCATGAGCGAACGTTCCTTTGTCACGGTGCAGAACGGCGAGATCTCTCTCGAGGTCGCGGTCCAAGGAAGCGGGCCGCTCATGTTGTGTATTCATGGCTGGCCCGAGCTCTGGTACTCGTGGCGTCACCAGATGGATCACTTCTCTGACCGCTACACGGTGGCGGCGATCAGTGTCCGCGGCTACGGCAACTCGTCGAACCCGACCGAGATCGAGCCGTACGCGCTTCGCGAGCTTACGAACGACGCTGCCGCGGTCATCGACGCGCTCGGCGATGGTTCCGGGATCGTGCTCGGGCACGACTGGGGCGCCCCGATTGCGTGGAACACCGCTCGGCTGCACGCCGACAAAGTCTCGGCCGTGTGTGGTCTGAGCGTGCCGTACATCCCGACCGGACCGGACAATTCGCTGGATCTCTGGCGCGAGCGCTACACGGCCAACGACAAGTTCTTCTACCAGGTGTACTTCGACGACAACCGAGGCGAGGCCGAGGCCGAACTCGGCGCGGATCACAAGCGCAGCCTGCGCATGATCTACTTCGGCGCATCGGGCGACGGCAACGCTGAGCGCGGCTTGCTCGCCGACAAGCCCGCTTCGGCCAAGATGCTCGACGGCATGGTCGACCCCGATCCGTTCCCGAGCTGGTGCTCCGCCGAGGACTTCGAGGTGTATGCCGCCGGATTCGAGGCCAGTGGCTGGCATGGCCCGCTCAACCGGTACCGCGCCCAGCCGCTCGATGCGGCCGACATCGGCCAGCTGCCTGACCCGAACCTGAAGCAGCCTGCGGCGTTCATCGGCGGCGAGCTCGACCCCGTCCGCAACTTCGCTCCAGGGATCGATATGTACGACTTCGCAGCGATGGCCTGTGATGACTATCGAGGTACGACGATCATCGACGGTGCTGGTCATTGGGTGCAACAAGAAGCGCCCGAGGCGACCAATACGGCGCTCGACGCGTTCGTCGCCAACCTCTAACCGAAATTGATGTGCTTTGGGGGTCTGTGTGACCCTCAAACGGCATCAAGAAGGCTGCGGACCTGGGCAACGAGGTCGTCGGGTCGATGCTTGTAGTCCTCCCAAGAAAACGGGAGCACCTGCCATCCCGCAAGGGAAAGTGCCCGGTACCGCCGTCGGTCTCGAACGAACGACTCTGCGTTGAGGTGGAAGCCCAAGCTGTCCAGCTCAATGGCCAACCGGGCTGTCGGGTACGCCAAGTCGACCTGCGCAACAAATCGCCCTACTTCGTCGTGCACCGGGAACTCGAGCCGGGGTTCAGGAAGCCCTGCACTTGCCAGAAGGCGTGCGACCATACGGCTCCACTCGCTCAACGGAATCGTGTGTGACGCAGAACGAGCTTCAAGCGCTTCACGCAGAATCCCGCACCCGTTGCGCCCACGCCGCGCATGGCGCGCCCACACATCCCAGAGTCGAGCGAGCGATGTCTGCTTCTGGCGCACGGCCGCATCGATGACTGCACCCATACGGTCGACTCCCACAATGGCACCAATATCGAGGATGGTTCGGTCGAGGCCTGTCACCGGGATTGCGCCGTATCGGCCTACATCAAGACGTGTGTCGACTTGAGTCGATTGATGGATGACGACGCCCGGACGCGCGCCCCAGCGGCCGTGGCGAACGGTCACATCGACAGCCGCGGCTCGACGCACTTCGGACAGGCGATGAAGTCGTGCCGCAGTGAGATGTGACGCCACGCCTTTCGTGCTCAGGGTCGCCGCGACGACGTTGCCCCGCCAAGACTCGGGCGCGTACACACTTCGATAGATGCCCGAGTGAATTCGGACGAGCTCGCCCTTGCGAACGCGGTTGCGCACCTGTGTCTCGCTCCAGTCCGCTTCCAGCAGCTGACGTCGAGACGCCACGCCGTGCTGGTCGCGAAAGAGCGCTGCGATGTTGGGTTCCATAGCTTCCCCAATGAACTGACATTGTTTCGGGGGAAGCTCGGTTTTGGTGCGCCGGGAGTTCTTGATGCGGTTTGGGGGTGCTTGAGACCCCCAAACCGCATCAATTTCGAAAGAGAGGGTTAGGCGGACTCGCGGAGTTCTCGCTTGAGGTCCTTGATCTCGTCGCGCAGCCGGGCCGCGTACTCAAAGCGAAGCTCGCCCGCAGCCTCGTTCATCTCTTCTTCGAGGGTGCGAATCAGACGCTCGAGGTCGTCGCCGTGCATCGCTGACGTATCGATCGCCTTGTCACGCTTGCGAGACCGAGTCGGGCCGCCAGGCTTGACGCTGTCCGGCGTCGGGGCCTTCTGCTCGTTCGGCCGCAGGAACGCCAAGATGTCGGTGACGGCCTTGTTCACTGTCTGCGGGTTGATGCCATGCTCGGCGTTGTACGCGATCTGCACTTCGCGACGCCGTTGCGTTTCGCCGATCGCTGCCGTCATCGACCGAGTCATCTGATCGGCGTACATGATCACGTGGCCGTCGGCGTTACGGGCGGCACGACCCATCGTCTGGATCAACGACGTTTCCGAGCGCAAGAAGCCCTCTTTGTCGGCATCGAGAATCGCCACGAGTGACACCTCGGGAAGGTCCAGACCCTCTCGCAGCAGGTTGATGCCGACCAGCACGTCGAACTCGCCGAGGCGCAGATCACGCAAGATCTCGATCCGCTCGATCGTGTCGACTTCGCTGTGGAGATACCGGACCCGGATACCGAGCTCCAGCAGGTAGTCGGTGAGGTCCTCGCTCATCTTCTTGGTCAGCGTCGTCACCAGCACCCGCTCGTCGCGGTCAGTGCGCTTGTTGATCTCTTCGATCAGATCGTCGATCTGACCCTTCGTCGGACGAACCTCGACCAGCGGATCAACCAGACCCGTCGGTCGCACGATCTGCTCAACTACGCGGCTACTGACATCGAGTTCGTAGTCGCCTGGCGTCGCCGACAAGAACACGACTTGCCCAAGCCGCCCCATGACCTCGTCGAAGGTCAGCGGCCGGTTGTCCGCAGCTGATGGCAGCCGGAAGCCGTGCTCGACCAGCGTTGCTTTGCGGCTGCGGTCGCCCTCGTACTGACCGTGCAGCTGGGGCACAGCGACGTGGCTCTCGTCGAGCACGGTCACGAAGTCGTTCGGGAAGTAGTCGAGCAACGTGAACGGGGCCTCGCCGGCTTCACGGCCGTCAATGTGGCGCGAGTAGTTCTCGATGCCGTTGCAGAAGCCGATCTCTTCCATCATCTCGAGGTCGTACTCGGTCCGCATGCGCAGTCGTTGCGCTTCGAGCAGCTTGCCCTCGGCCTCGAACTGCGCGAGCCGCTGTTGCAGCTCGGTCTGGATCCCATCGATGGCTCGCGTCATCCGTTCATTGCCGGTCACATAGTGAGTAGCGGCAAAGACGCATAGCTCGCTCAGCGTGCCGAGACGCTCGCCGGTCAGCACGTCGACCCGGTGAATCGCCTCGATCTCGTCGCCGAACATCTCGATGCGGATGGCGTTCTCTTCGTACGCCGGGTGCAGCTCGATGACATCGCCCTTGACCCGGAAGTTGCCGCGCACCAAGTTCATGTCGTTGCGCTCGTACTGCATGTCGATGAGCGTGCGCAGGATGTCTCGCTGGTCGATCTCTTGGCCCGGCCGCAGCACGAGCAGGTTGTTCTCGTACTCCTCGGGAGCACCCAAGCCGTAGATACAGCTCACGGAGGCAACGATGATGACGTCTCGCCGGGTCAGTAGCGCCGACGTGCTGGCATGGCGCAGCCGGTCGATCTCGTCGTTGACCGAGCTGTCCTTTTCGATGTACGTGTCGCTCGACGGCATGTACGCCTCGGGCTGGTAGTAGTCGTAGTAGCTGACGAAGTACTCGACCCGATTGTTGGGGAAGAACTCGCGCAGCTCGTTGGCCAGCTGAGCAGCGAGCGACTTGTTGGGCGCAATGACCAACGTCGGACGCTGCACCTGTTCGATCGTCCACGCGATCGTCGCCGACTTACCCGAACCGGTGATACCGAGCAGGGTCTGGAAACGGTCGCCGACGTTGAGTCCCTCGGTCAGTTCCTCGATCGCCTTGGGCTGGTCGCCCGCCGGCTTGAAGTCGGTGATCATCTCGAAGGGAACAGCGGTCCGCTCAGCCATCCCCCGAGCCTACGCCAGCCCTGTGACATCGACGGGTGGCCAACCGCTCCCAGAGAACTGTTGCGTCAGTCGAGATCATCGAAGGGGCTCGCGTACACGAATCGCCCGGTCATCGACGGCTGCCACGATGACAGTGTCAGCACCTGGAAGAACTGGCCCCACGCTGCGTCAGGCGGCTCGATCCCGACCTCGGACGACGCAACAAACCCGAACCGGCGGTAGTAGTCCGGCGATCCGAGCAGAGCGATCAGCGGTGCATCGGTCGCATCCGCGGCCCCGATCATCGCCCACATCAGCGCCGACCCGACACCGGTCCCCTGGCGCTCCGGCATCACGCCGATCGGACCGAGGCCAAGGCACGCGATCGGCGGTCCATCGTCGACGTCGAGGCGACCCTGCGAGCAGATGCTGTGCGCCACCACCGCGCCCGCGTCTTCGGCGACGAGCGAGAGCCGCGGCAGCCATCCGTCGCTGCGCCGAAGAGCCTCGACCAGACGCACCTCGGCCGGTTCGCCCGACCCTTCGGCCCCAAAGGCTGCGCCCTGGACCGCACTGATTGCGGGAGCATCCTCAGGACGCTCACGACGGATTACCAACGACGACATGGTTCGACACTAGGGCACGTCATTTCTGCCGCACCCCGAGAATCCGCCACCATGAGACAACCCTCGACGCCGTGTCGCGGGGCCGCGTGATGCTCCGCGTCGGCGTCGGCTGGCTGCGAGAAGAGTTCGAAGCCATCGCCACAAATGGACCTCGATGATCGAAGACCACCACTAGCCCGCAGGCACCTGTCAGGTGGTAACGAGCGACGCATGCGCTTTGCGGCGCTGCGGTCGAGCGAGAAGCCTGCGCAGCGGCTCAGGCCGGTGCCGCAAATAGCCCTGCACTTCGTCGACGCCCAAGCCAATAAGTTCCTCGATGGCGGCCTCGGATTCAACGCATTCGGCAATCGTGGTGATGCCGAGGTGGCTGCACACGCCCTGTACGGCAGCGACCATGTGACGGCTCACCGGATCACTTGCGAGATCGGTGACGAACAGGCCGTCGATCTTGACGAGATCGATCGGAAGCCGCTTGAGGTGTTCGAACGACGCAAACCCACGACCGAAGTCGTCAAGGGCGAACGTGCAACCGCGATGGCGCAACACGTTCATGAACTCGCGTGCGGCCCCGAGGTCTGCGATTGCTGCAGTCTCGGTGATCTCAAAGCAAAGCTTGGGCGCGGGTACGTCTGAGGCATCGATCATCGCCGCAAGCGACAAGGCCATCGCCGGATCGACGAGTGTCTTAGCCGACAGATTTACGTGGAAGCGTTCGTACGTCTCATAAAGCTCGGGCGATTGGCTCAGAGTCTCCAACGTCTTGGCCAGGACCCACTCATCGACCTGCGACGCAAGGACGAACCGTTCGACGCCAGGGATGAACTCACACGGAAGCACGAGCTTGCCGTCGCGCTGCATGCGCACAAGCACTTCGATGCTTGGACGGGTATCTCGCAGCGACATGATCTGTTGGCCGAACAGCTCGAAGTCGTTGCCGCGCAGCGCTCGTTCGACCTTGTCCATCCAGCACAGACTCTCGGACCAGGCTTCGTCCTCGCTCGTCGGATCGAAGAGTCGAACCCGGTCGCGGCCAGCGTTCTTGGCGGCGTAGCAGCCACTGTCGGCCCGGCGCAGCACCTCGGCGACGCTCAGACCTGGTTCGTCCGCCACGGCCAGTCCGACGCTGGCGGAAACGTTGCCGCGAGCATCGTGGTACTCACCACATAGTGCCGCCAGATCAGCGAGCAGCTCGGTCGCGAACGAAATCGCACCGCTCGGCGTCGTCTCGTTGAGCAGGATTGCGAACTCGTCGCCGCCGAACCGGGCCAACATGTCGCTCTCGCCGAGGCGTTGTTGCATCCGGAGTGCGACGTCGCGCAGTAGAGCGTCTCCGATCGGGTGCCCAAGCGAGTCGTTGACTTGTTTGAAGTGGTCGAGGTCGATGAACATCACAACCGGCGAACCGGTGCGACGTCGGTCGCGGCCGACCGACGGCCGAGGCGCTACCGCGCTGAGTCGCTCAGCCAGGCGGCTCTCGAAGGCGAGCCGGTTGTAGGTACCAGTGAGTGGATCGCAGCGGGCTTGAGCTTCGAGCTGACGGTTGCGGCCGACATCGCGGAAGACAACCACGGCGCCACGAGCGTTGCCTGCATCGCTGGTCACGCTCGTCACCGAGTATTCGATCTCCGACACATCACCGTGACGATCGACCACGACACCCTCGCTTCGCATGGAGCCACCAGAGGCGAGGCATTCGCGTACCGGGTGATGCAAAGCGGCGGGCCCGATCAAGCCCAGTACCGACTCGACGGGCTGGGCGAGAACCGACGTGGCCGCAGCGCCCAAGAGTTCGAGGGCGGCTGGGTTGGCGTAGTTCACGACCCCGTGCGGGTTCACGGAGAGAACGGCGTCGACAACGGTTTCCAAGGTGCGAGCGAACCATGCTTCTTGCTGCATGTTCTTTTGGGAGCACTCGAGGATCTGCACGCATGCCTCGGCGAGCTTTGCGAGCACGATGCGTTGGCGCTCGGTGAGCTGGCGTGGAGTTTGGTCGAGCACGCACACGGTGCCGATCCGATGCCCCGACGAGGTCGTCATAGGCGCGCCCGCATAGAAGCGGATCTGATCGTCGCCGGTGACCAGCGGGTTGGACGCAAAGAGTTCATCAGACCGAGCGTCGGTCACCTCATAGATTCCAGGGCCTTCGATTGCATGGGTGCAAAACGAAATCTCCCTTGGCGTTCCCGCGCGGTCAAGACCCATCTGGGCCTTGAAGAATTGTTCGTGCTCCTCCACCAACGTGACGAGTGCGATGGGCACGTCACAGACCGCCGCCGCGGTCTCGACAATGGCATCGAGTACCGGGAAGGGCACGGTGTGGGGCAATTGATTGAGCGATCGGAGCGCTTCCAGCCTTAGCGATTCCGACGCACTCATGGGTGGCACCTCAGAATTCATCCCCACTTAGTGTAAGGAATCATGCACTCTATGCGTTTGTCCCAGGATGATTCTTTCGAAATGGACCAGACGACCCACTTGGGTGCGGTCTGAGGATCGCGCTACGGAACCTCGCCGCCAGGCGGAGTGTCTTGACTGAAGACACTGCGCCACACACCATCGCGGAGCGCGACCCAGACCTCGGTCTCGAGACGCACGATGTGATCGAGCGTCGGCGCCGGTGCGTCGGGCACGAGTTAGAACCAGCCGGCGACGGTGTCCTGGCCGCCAAACAGGTAGTACCAGATCGACACAGCGATCGCAGCCGTCGTGATCACACCCATGATGATCCAGGTGCGGCGCGGGATCTGGCCCTCTTCGGGCACACCGGGGATGCGCCGTCTGATGAACAAGATCACGCGAGCGGCCCACGCGAAGTCCTTGGCCAAGATCGACAGACCGGCAATCACGATCAGCCAACCAGGGCCCGGCAAGGGAATCGCCAAGATGCCCAGGAATGTCACCAAGAAGCCGAGAATCATTCGTCCCAGGCGAATGATCACACTGGACTTGGCCTCGTCGACCGTCTCTTCTCGGACGCCCGTCTCGAACTCAGCCTCGACCGCCGCATCAACGATGCGATTGGTCAGACGCTCGTGCGGTTCTACTGGCTCACTCCCCGACTCCACCGGATGCAATCTAGCCACTCACACCGGCACGGGCCGACCTTGCTTAGTCGTGGCTCAGCAGTCGCTCAGTAGGGAACGACGGTGAACGGGTTCAACTGGAACTCGGCCAACGTGTAGCTGCATCCATCGCCCGTAGCGACATAGATCCGTGGCGCTGCATCGATCACAACCGAATAGTCATGGGTGAAGGTGATCGACTCGTCGACACCGGCCTCCGACGGGTCTGCTTGACGCTCGCATGAAGCGGTGCACGAAGCATCCCCGCCGGGGTCGGTCAACCCGGTGACTGAGCCATCGCCCCAGTCGACCCGGGTGTTGCACCAGTCGATGACTGAGCTGTCATCGTCAACAACCAACACCGTGACCGAGACGTGTGCGCGATGCACGAGAACCGACTGCGAGACGATGGTGGCAACCGCGCTCAACGGCTGCGCCTCTGCGTCGGCCTGATCAAGCTGAGGCATGGAGGGGTTTGCCTCAGACGAATCCCCGATGTCCGCAGGTCCAGCCACGCTCTCGGAAGTAACCCCAAGGGCGACAGCTGCACCATCACCGGCCGGCTCCGAAGTCGACGCATCCGGTGAAGGCTGCGACTCGTCGGTGACGTCCTCATCGGCGGTTTCCCCCGATGAGCTGGTTGGTGGGTTGTCGGCTACGGCCGGAACCGAAGCTGCTGGTAACGCTGTTTCTGATTCGGTGTCAGGTTCAGGGACGGGATCGACGCGAACTTCGACACGGAAGTTCGACCAGTCGATGTCGTCGCCAGATTGTCCCAACGTCGGCGTCGGAGGGGAGGACGCCGACGCTGGGAGCGAATGGTCCGAAAAATCACCTTCGTTTGGAAGGGCTTCGGGCGGCTCGTCAGGCGAGACGAGCACAAAATCAGGGCTGTCCGGTTCCGAGGGGAACTCGACCATCCACGGCGGGCCAGGGACTGAGGGCTGCGGGTCACCGATTGGTTCGGCGAGTCGCCATACGCCGTTGGCGCCAAAGACTCGCGGCAGCAGGGCTTCGTCGCTGGCGTCAGCTTCGGGGACAAGTGTCAGCCCACCGTGTTGTGGCGGGGCGGCGACGAACGCCGTGAGCACCGCAGCAGCCAGCACCAGCGGCGCAACCATTGCGATGCGCCGATCACGAGCACCTTGCTTGATCTCGGACAGCGCCGCAGCGATGCGCTCATCGCTCAGATGGTGCTCTGGCGGCTCGTTGGACCCGAAGAGCATCATTGCCAAACACCCGTCATGTAAGGGTGCTCCGCAGCGAAGAAAGGCCACGAGACGCGTGCGTCTTGACGGTGCCGACCGAACAATCAAGGATCTCGGCAACATCAGCTTCGGGATAGCCAGCCAGGTAGCGCAGCACGACAACTTCGCGCTGGCGCCGAGACAGACGGGACAGGGCGTCGACCAGGGCCAGACGCTCAAGGATCGGTTCGCCATCGTGGGCCCGAACCAGGTCTTCGCCGGTCAGGTCTTGACGCTTGCGCTTGCGCCATACGTCAATGGCGTTGTTGGCGCTGACGCGACTGACCCAGCGGGCCGCATCGGGACGAATGCGCCACCATCGGCTATAGGCCTTGGTCATCGTCTCTTGGGCGACGTCTTCGGCTTCGGCGGTCGAACCAAGGATGCGATACGCGACGCGGAACGAGATGCGGTACAGGCCGTCAAAGTTCTCGTCGTAGGTGGTGGTCATCGCTGCATCGACCAGATCTGGAGCCCCCGAGTTGCTCTCAGACCTGGCTTTGTCCCTCCTGGTCGTGCACATACAACGGCTCAGCACGCCGATTCGTTGACATCGATCTCAATCTTTTTCAGATTCTTTTTCAGCCGAGTCGCTGGCTGATTCTTCGGGGGCCTCGGCCAGGCGACCTTGGATCCACTCCCAGCATGCAGCGATCCGACCGTCAAGTGCCTTGAGATCGCCGCTGTTATCCACCACGAAGTCGGCCATCTTGGTCCGTTCCTCGCGGCTCACCTGGCTCGAAATGCGAGCCCGAGCATCAGCCTCATCGAAGCCTCGGAACTCAATGAGCCGTTCGACTGCGGTCTCAATAGGTACGTCCACCACGATCACCCCGGCCAAATCGGCGTAGGCCGACGAACCTTCGACCAAGAGCGGTATGTCGAGGATGACGACCTGGTGCGTTCGGGCCAGGTCGTCTCGCTGCTCCTGCATCGAGGTCCGTACCGCCGGGTGCACGATCTTGTTCAGCGCCTTGAGCTGATCCTCATCGCGGAACACGATCGCAGCGATCGCCGGCCGGTCGAGTTCACCGTCGTCTCCGACGATCTCGGGTCCGAAATGGGCCACCATCGCATCGAAAACGGCTTCGCCTGGGCGCTGTAGCGCCTTGACGGTCGCATCGGCATCGACCAAACCCGCGCCGAGTGCCACGAGCCGTTTCGCGACCGAACTCTTGCCCGACCCGATGCCCCCGGTCAACCCAAACTCAGCCACATCCCGACGCTACACGAGTCGCCCGATCCCGTGAACAACCGCCGCACGCAACCCAGTCATCAAAGGGACCGAGAGCCGTGCGCCATGCACCACGCTGTCTCAGGCGCGGCCCGGGCACCCGAACTGGGCATTCCTGTCCGGTTGCCCTAAAGGTGGGGGCCAAACGGACGATAAAGAAGTCATGCCTGTTTCACTGCTACTTATCGACGACCACCGAATGGTGCGAGAGAGCCTTAAACGCTCGTATCTCGAATGGGGCTTCGACGTCGTCGCCGATGTCGGCTCCGGCGAAGAAGCCGTTCCGCTTGCGATCGCTCACCAACCCCAACTGGTCGTCACCGACATTGCCATGCCTGGCATGGATGGGATCGAAGCCTGCGAACAAATCACGCAGCAATCCCCAAACACTCGAGTCATCATCCTCACGATGCACGGCGACGAAGAGTCGCTCAGCCGAGCGATTCGCGCCGGCGCCTCGGGCTTCTTGCTCAAGGACTGCAGCATCGACGAGCTCATGACCGCAACCCGCCTTGCCGCCAGCGGCGAGACCGTGATTGCGCCCCAGCTCAAGCCTCACCTGCTGGCGCAGGTCCGTCGCCCCACCACCACGGTGCAGACGAACATGACCACCCAGCACCGCATTACGCCTCGTGAGACCGAGGTGTTGCAGATGATCGCCGACGGTCATTCGACCCCCGAGGTCGCCGAGCGCCTCTTTATCAGCCAGAAGACGGTGAAGAACCACCTCGCCTCGATCTACCAGAAGCTCGACGCCCGAGATCGCACCCAAGCCGTGCTGACCTCAGTTCGCATGGGAATCGTGACCCTGGATTAGTCAACAAGACAGGCATCCTCGCCCCGAGGGCGTCGCCTGACAAAGGTCACGCCCATAGGCGGGTGGAAAACGAAGAAGGACCCCGGCGCAAAGCGCCGGGGTCCTTCTGGTTTTCGAGTTGATGCGTGCCCGGTCAAACAACCGGGCGAGACTTACTCAGCAGCTGGCTCGGGAGCAACTTCAGCGGCAGGCGCTTCGGTAGCTGGGGCCACGGTGCCTGGTGCAGGCTCAGCGGCAACAGGTGCTGCTTCGGCCGGACCAGCCTCGCCTTCGATGCTCTCGTAGGCAGCCTCGATCTCTTCAGCGACGGTTTCGTCAACTTCGCCGGCTGGGCCGATGTAGTTGCCTTCGTCATCGTAGTTGTGCTCGCCGAATGCTTCTTGGTATTCAGCGGCCACGACGCCACCCTCAGCAGCCTGCTTGATCGACAAGCTGATGCGGCGACGCTCGAGGTCGAGGTCGATGATCTTCACCCAAAGCTCTTCGCCTGGGGACACGACCTGCTCGGGCAGATCGACGTGGTGCGAAGACATCTCAGAGATGTGCACGAGGCCTTCGATGCTGTCGCCAACCTGGACGAACGAACCGAATGGCACGAGCTTGGTGACACGGCCGTAGACGAGCTCGCCGACCTTGTGGGCCGAAGCGAACTGCTGCCAAGGATCCTGCTGGGTTGCCTTGAGCGAGAGGCTGATGCGCTCACGGTCAAGATCGACCTCGAGCACCTGAACTTCGACCTCGTCGCCGACGGTGACAACCGAGCTTGGGTGGTCAACGTGCTTCCAGGAGAGTTCGGACACGTGGATGAGTCCGTCCATGCCGCCGAGATCGACGAATGCACCGAAGTTGACGACCGAGCTGACGATGCCCTTGCGAGCTTCGCCTGGCTTGAGGTTGTCGAGGAACTCTTCGCGCTGTTCCTTCTGGGTCTCTTCGAGCCATGCACGGCGGGACAGGACCACGTTGTTGCGGTTCTTGTCGAGCTCGATGATCTTGGCTTCGAGGGTCTGGCCGACGTAGGGCTGCAGGTCGCGGACACGACGCAGCTCGACGAGCGATGCGGGAAGGAAGCCACGCAGGCCGATGTCGACGATGAGGCCACCCTTGACGACCTCGATCACCGGACCGGAGACCATGCCGTCTTCTTCCTTGAGCTGCTCGATCTTGCCCCAGGCACGCTCGTACTGCGCCCGCTTGCGGGACAGGATCAGGCGGCCTTCTTTGTCTTCCTTGGTGAGGACGAGGGCCTCGATGGCCTCGCCCATGGTGACGACTTCGCGAGGATCGACGTCGTTGCGGATCGACAGCTCACGGCTGGGGATCACGCCTTCGCTCTTGTAACCGATGTCGAGGAGGACCTCGTCGGTGTCAATGCGGACGACGGAACCATTGACCATCTGGCCTTCATCGACCGAGACGAAGGTCGAGCCGTAGGCGGCGTCGAGCTCAGCGTCGGAGATGTCATCGGCGACGATCTGGCGGGGGGTGTATTCGCCCGTAACCTCATCGAAGGTTCCGAAAAGGCCGCCATCGTCGGTTGACGTGGTTTCAGCCGGCGCGGCTGCTGGGGCCTCGACGGCGGGAGCCGGTGCAGCTGCGGCAGCTTCAGGCTGAGCAGCTTCGGTTCCCTCCTCGACGGTGGTGGTGGGTTCGGGGGTAGCGGTGTCGGACACGGGTTATCTCGATTAGGAAGTAGATGGAGTTCACGCCAGGGTTGACGCGAACCCGCAATGCTATCTGCGCCGCTGGCCGAACGCGACGAGGCCGCAGCCCTCCCCGATGACGGCTGCGGCCCCGAGAATCTCAGGAATTCCGGTTGTGGTGGCGACCGGAAGCGATTGGTGGACGCAGACGAAGCGTCTGAGTCCCGTTTGGGCTCGTTATGCGAAGGCCGAGTCGTTGTCGGTGCTCAAGAGCGCGACGTGAACCAGACCGCCGATGACGGCACCCACGATTGGGGCAACCCAGAACACCCACACCTGAGCCAGGTGATCGCCGCCACCAAAGATCGCTTGCGAGAGCGAGCGAGCCGGGTTGACCGAGGTGTTGCTGATGGGAATCGAAATGAGGTGGATGAGGGCGAGGGTCAGACCAATCGCAAGACCTGCTTGGCCGCCAGCACCTCGGCGCTCGGTGGCGCCCAGGATGACGACCAGAAAGATCGCCGTCAGGACGATCTCGGCGATGAGCACGGAGCCGAGGCCAAAGCCGGCGGGCGACAAGTCGCCGTAGCCATTGGTTGCGAACGCACCGGCGCTTCCGCCGCCGAGTTCCCAATCCGAGACGCCATTCGCGATCAGGTAGATGATGGCGGCGCCACCGAGGGCACCGAGCACCTGGGACACGATGTAGGTCGGAGCCTTCGAGGCCTCGAACTTGCCACCGGCCACGAGACCGAGCGTGACCGCTGGGTTGAAGTGGCCTCCGGACACGTGGCCGAAGGCGTAGGCACCGGTCACAACAGTAAGACCGAAGGCGATGGCGACGCCGTAGATGCCGACCGTAAGGCCCTCGCTGAACCCGCCGGTTGCGAATACAGCCGTACCGCAGCCTCCGAGCACCAACCAGAGCGTGCCGAAGAACTCGGCAGCTAGAGCTTTTGGATTCATGTTTTTCTCTCTCCCCTGGTGCGCAATGCACGCACCACCACTGAGAAGAGTCACCAAGGTCACGCTTTGTCGCGAAATCTGAGCGTTCGGACGGCTGACCGGGAAGATTTACCTAACGCTACGAAGCGGCTACCCAATGATCTGGCGGGCTCGTGGCCGAAAAATGTGAGGGGCCGTGACCTCCCCGGCTTTGGTCACGGCCCCTTTCCCCAACGTGCGGCACCGAACCGTGGCTGGTCCCTGCGCGGTGAGGACTTTGTTTTCCCCGGCGGACCGCTTGCGGCGGCCCCCGGAAATCCAGACGCAGAGCGTGATCAAGGTGTCGCGACTCTTTGGCAGAATAGTCCCAAACTGTCGCCTGCGCGTCACTTTTCGACCACCGAGCGTCGCAATGGCGACGGTCTACTTGTCGAGCCAGCGATCTTTGCTGGCGGCGAGCGCCCGAAAAATCAGTCTTTGGCGGCAGCCCAGGTCGCGCCGTCCGCGAGGTTGACCTCGAGCGGCACTCGCAGATCGAACGCAGCAGCCATGACCTGGACGACCAGGTCACGGGTCTCGTCGAGGACTTCGGGTGGTACTTCGAGCACGATCTCGTCGTGCACCTGCAGGGTGACGCGAGCCGGTGACGACGCAGCGGTCAGTGCCCGGTCGAGTTCGACGAGTGCGACCTTGAAGATGTCGGCGGCGAGTCCCTGGATGCCGGCGTTCATCGCCTGGCGTTCGGCGGCCATGCGCAACTGATAGTTGCCTGAGCTGAGCTCGGCGATCTTGCGGCGACGCCCGAACAGCGTTTCGGTGTAGCCGCGTTGGCGGGCCTCGGCGACGGTGTCGTCCATGTACTTGCGTACGGCCGGGAACGCTTCGAAATACGCGTCGAGGATGACCTTGGCTTCGCTGACGGGGATGTCGAGGCGCTGGCCCAGGCCGTAGGCCTCCATGCCGTAGGCCAAGCCGTAGCTGACCATCTTGGCCTTGGAGCGCTGATCGACCGAGACCTTGTCCGAGTCGACTTCGAAGATCCGTGAGGCGGTGGCGTTGTGAATGTCGTCGCCCGCTTCGAAGGCACCGATCAATCCAGGATCTTCGGCCAGGTGGGCGATGCAGCGCAGCTCGATCTGGTTGTAGTCGGCGATGAGCATCGTGTAGCCCTCGGCGGCGACGAACGCTCTGCGGAAGTTACGGCCCCGCTCGCTGCGCACCGGGATGTTGTGCAGGTTCGGCTGATCGCTACTCAGGCGACCGGTGCGGGCCACGGTCTGGTTGAAGGTCGCTCGAATGCGATCGCCGGGACCGACTTCGGCCAGCAGGCCTTCGCCGTAGGTCGAGCGCAACTTCTCGACCTCGCGGTACTGCAGCAGCAGATCGACCATCGGGTGCTCGTGGCGGAGCTTCTCGAGGGTCGCGGCGTCGGTCGAGTAGCCGGTCTTGGTCTTCTTCTGCGGTGTCAACCCGAGCTTGTCGAACAAGATCTCGCGCAGTTGCTTGGTCGAGTTGAGGTTGAACTCTTCGCCAGCCGCGTCGATGACTTCGCCGCGGAGGCGGTCGCATTCGGCAACCAGTCCGTCTCGGAGCTCAGTCAGCACGGCAACGTCGACGCCGACACCGAGCGATTCCATCTTGGCCAGGACTCGCACGAGCGGGACTTCGATGTCGTCGTTGAGGGCCGCGAGCCCTTGCTCGGCGAGTGCTTCAGACATCGGGCCGACGAGTCGGGAGACGGCGAGTGCGTCGCGGGCGGTAATGAGGCCTTCGTCGACGGCAGTGCCGCCGAGGTCGAGTTGACCTTCGGGGGCGACTTCGCCCTCGGGAAGCTCGGCTTGGGCGTAGCGCTGCAGCAGACCGAGGAGCGGATAGCCGGTTTCGGCCGGTTCCAGCAGGTACCCGGCAAGCGCGGTATCGAACGAGAAGCCCGGGAGATCGATCCCGAGATCGACCAAGGCACGCATCGTCGGCTTGAGGTCATGGCCGGCGACCTGGGCGTCGGGCGAGCCGATCGTGTCGACGAGCGCGGCCCGGACGGCGTCGTCTTCGAGTTGGGAGCCGGTGAGCCACAGCACGTCGCCCGACTCGCTATCGAGGGTGATGGCGAGACCGTGGAGTGAGCCGTCGATGATGTTGCCGGCAATGCCGAGTGGCGACGAGGTTGAGATGCCGGCGGCTGCGGTCGCAGCGTCGGCCATCGTGTCGGCCGTCGTGACTTCGGCTTCGATGACTTCGAGATCGCCCATCGAGGGTCCGCCGTCGAACTCCAGGACCTCGGTCAGGCGGTCATAGAGCGCCCGGAACTCGAGGAAGTCGAACAGCTTGCGGACTTCTTCGGCGTCGACCGTGCCGATGGCGAGTTCATCGATCTTGACGTCGAGCTCTGCGTCGCGGATGAGCGGCATAAGTTCGAGGTTGCGCCGCACGTTCTCTTCGAAGTTGCCCAGGTTCTCGCGGAGCTTGGGGGTCTGCTCGTCGACGGCGGCGTAGATGCCGTCGATACCGCCGTACTTGTTGATGAGCTTGGCGGCGGTCTTCTCCCCCACGCCTGGCACACCTTCGAGGTTGTCGCTCTTGTCGCCGCGAAGTGCCGCGTAGTGGACGTAGTCCTTGGGAGCGACGCCGGTGCGTTCCATGATTCCGGCTTCGTCATAGAACGCGTAGTCCGAGACGCCGCGCTTGTTGTAGAGCACCTTGACGTGTGGGTCTTCGACAAGCTGATAGGCGTCACGGTCGCCGGTGACGACGATGACGTCTTGGCCGGCGTCGCGTGCCTGCGTGGCCAGGGTTGCGATCACGTCGTCGGCTTCGAGGCCCGGCTTCTCGACGATCGGCATGGCGAGTGCCTCGACGAGCTGGCGGACCAGGCCGAGCTGCTGGCGCAGGATGTCGGGGGTTTCTTGTCGTCCGGCCTTGTAGCCGTCGAAGCTCTGGTGGCGGAACGTGGGCTCAGGCAGGTCGAAGGCGACGGCCATGTTGTCGGGCTTGTGGTCGCGCAACAGGTTGATGAGCATCGACGTGAAGCCGAAGACGGCGTTGGTTACCTGGCCACTCGTTGTTGCCATGTCGGACGGCAACGCAAAGAACGCCCGATAGGTCAAGGAGTGTCCGTCGATCAGCATCAGTTTGGCCACGACGTGAACCTATCCCGCCAGCACGGCCTGGGCTCGCACCTGGATCGTTCCCAAATCGCAGCCGAACTGGCCCCGCTGCTCCCCCACGGAGCGCGTATCCTGCAGACGTGGCCAGGACTCGCATCGAGAAGCGTCTCAAGGACGTCGGACGCCGACTCGCGAGCCTTCGCACCGACTTGTCCGTTGCCGAGCAAGCCGTGATTCAGGTCGAAGGCGAGGCCGACGATGCACGGCTCCGAGCGCTGGTGAGCGAGACCCCGCTGGCCGAACGAGAGCATCAGCAAGTGCGTCGCCAGGCCGACGTACAGCGCCGCAATCGTGACGAGCTTCGCGAAGAGATCGCCAAGCTCGAGCAGCGCCAAGACGAACTTCTTGACCAGTACAACGAGTCCTGAGACGGCCATGAACGACACCGCACCTGCGAGCGCTCCCGAAGCCGACGAGACCGTCGCCGTACCCGCGACCACGGTCTTCGTCGCCGAGGACGAGGCGATCATTCGTCTCGACATCGTCGAGACGCTCGAAGCGCTTGGATTCGTCGTGGTCGGCCAGTGCGGGCGAGGCGACGAGGCCGAAGCACTGATCCGTGAGCTGCAGCCTCAGGTCGCCATCTTGGACATCAAGATGCCAGGCCGTACCGGCATCGAGGTCGCCAAGGCGCTAACCGATGACTTGGTGTGCGCCGTCGTCATCCTGTCTGCGTTCAGTCAGAAGACGCTCGTTGACGATGCGGTCGCTGCGGGCGTGTTCGCGTATCTCCTCAAGCCGTTCCAGCGCAGCGAGCTCGCGGTGCAGATCGAAGTGGCGCTCGCTCGTTACAACCAGCTTCGAGACAAGGCCGGCGAGGTCGAGGACCTCGAGCAGCGGCTCGCTGATCGGGTGGTGCTCGACCGTGCCAAAGGCGTGTTGATCGACAAGCACGGGTTGAGCGAGGCCGACGCCATGCGGTTCGTGCAGCAAGAGGCGATGAACAATCGCCGTCCGGTGCGCGAAGTCGCGACCCAGATCCTCGAAGGTTCCTTAACCCCCTAGCCGGCGAGCTTGCGGGCGACGATGGCGTTGAAGTCGTCCCACGACAGTTCGCCCATCATCAGGCTGTGCACGGCTCGGCCGTAGGGGTGCCGAGGCCATACGGGCGAGTCGACGAGTTCGACGGTCGAGGTGACGCTGCCGTCGTCGGCGAAGTCGTGGGTGACGTAGCCCGGCGGCAGCAGCGTGCGTTCGACCAGGTCGAAGTTGTTCTTGAAGGCCGGGGCCATCACAACCGGTACGCCGCTGAACTCATAGTGGCCGGGAACGTGCGTGTGGCCGCCAGCGATGCCTCGAAGCGTTGGCATGTCGCCGATGAGTGCTTGCCATTCGGCCGCATAGTCGTCGTCATGGCAGAGCGGCGCTGCGGGCGATGGTGGGTGGTGCAGCCACACGAAGACGTGCTCGGCGGTCGTGGCGGCGACCTGCTCGCGGATCCACGCTGCTTCGCGTTGGCCGAGCACTCCGTTGATGTGCAGCCGGTCTTCGTACGCATCGGGGTCGACAAGGTTGCCGTCGGTGTCAGTCCGCAGCACGCCGTTGTTGGAGTCGACGAAGAGGTGGCACCAATTGTCGATGTTCACGACGCGTGACGTCGAGATGAGCGGTCGCGCGACAGCGCCGAACACCGCGTGCTGGTCATGGTTCCCCGGACACGCATTGACGGGCACGCCGATTCGGGCGAAGGCGTCGGCGGCACGCTGGTACTGGCCAGCTCGCCCGTGATCGGCCACATCGCCCGTAACTGCGACCAGGTCGATGCTGGTCGTGTCGAGGTGGTCGAGCACAGCCTCGAACGCCGCGGCGGTGTCGTAGGCGAAGCCACCTTCGGATTCTTCGCCCTCTTCGAGGAAGTGGGTGTCGGACAGTTGGACGACGAGGTGCGACATGCGCTTCAGCCTGTCACACAGCACAGGTTCGTACTGCTAGACGCCGCCACGTTCGCGCAGGAGTTCGACGACGTCGGACCAACCGACCGACCCGGCCAGTTGCGCAGCCGTCAATCCGTGTGTGGTCCGTGCGCCAGGGTCGGCGCCTCGGTCGAGAAACGCTCGCACGCAGACGACGCTTCCGGCCATGGCCAGATCATGCACGTGGGTCCAGCCTCGTTCGTCTCGCCAATGTGCGAGCCCAGGTTCCTTGATAAGTCGTTCCGTCATCGACTCGACAGCGTTGAGCGCCATCGGGTGTTCGGCGGCGAGATCTGCGGGAACGGTGACGGTCTTCTTTCGCCCGAGGAGACCGCGCTTTTCGACCGTGGTGCGATCGGGCACGACAGCGACGTCGTACGGATCGCCGAACTCGAGGCCCCAGGTGGCGTCGTGTTGTGCGCGTTCGCTCTCGACCATACGTGTACGCAACGCGTTGACGGTGAAGCCGCCATAGGCACGATCACGTAGCGCGTAGAGCCAGTCGCTGACCTGGGCAAAGGGCACTTGGACGCCGACGCCTTGGCGCACCGACTGCAGTTGATGCGGTTCGTTCAGGAGACGCCCACGGACGGTGATGCCGTCGAAGTCGACGTCGTTGATCCACATGTGTTCAACGATCGTGGGGGCCTCGGGGCTGGCTTGTTCTCCGAACGCGACCTTGACTGCGGCGACGTCGAGACCCTTGACGATCCGGCGCCGTTCCCAGCTGTGTTCGCGCACGAAGTAGCGGAACGTGTCCCGTGCTCGTTGGGCCGCGGCTTCGATCTCGGGATCGTCAATCCGGGCCCAAAAGACCGGACTGTGTTGTTCTGATTGATCGGCCATTCGGCTCACTCCCAGCGGGCGAAGCTAGCCGACGACACCACGGCAGCGGGCGACCGCTCAGTTCAGTGCACGAGGGGCAAGGCGTTCGATGAGCAGGGGCTCTCGTCCTCGCAAGAACGACCCGGCCCACCACGCCACGAGCATGAAGATCGCGACCGAGTACGCGAGTCCGAGGGCGGGCATCAGCCACAACCAGGCGCTGCTGAGCACTTGGAACGTGGCGATGAAGATCGGCGCAGACAACACGACGATCGCCACCATCCCGCTGATCGCGATCGCAGCGATACGGGTGGTGCGGGACTCATTGCCTTGCCGGTTGCCGAATGGGTTGTCCCAGTCCGGAAGCGGCGCGGGCGCAACGACCGAGGCGACCATGCCGAAGGAAAGCACGTTGACGGCGACGGGAATCGCCAACAGTGCGACGAGCAGGACGAGTGTCCATTGGCCGGTCCAGATGCCGACGATCAGGCCGGACAGCCACGTGGGCAGCAGCAGGTTCGGGAGTGCGATGACTTGGCGGGCGATCATGTTGACGCGGCTCGGTCCCCCGGCGAGCACTTCGAGCCACAGGGAGCCAGCATCGAAACCGAGGACGTTCGTTGCCGCGCCGAGGTTGGCGAGCATCGCCAGCAGAATGCCGAACGCCGCGGCGGCGCCATTGCCGTCGCCTTGTTGCACGATCTGCACCATGGCGAAGGCGATGCCGAACACGGTGCCGAAGACGAAACCGACTCGGCTGTTCGGCGAGCGGCGCAGGTAGATCCATTGCCGTGAGAGGGCAGCGCCGAACTCGGTCGATGCGCCGTTCAAGAGCGCTCGACCCGATCGGCGGCGCGTCTGAGCGCTCCGTTCGCCGTGCAGGAGCAGGTAGTTGGAGAGCCGCAACCAGAGCAGGTGGGCGAGAGCTGCAGCGCCGATCGAGGCCAGGATCCATATGGTCGCTTCGAGCTCTTCGCCGATCCGGGCGGCGTTGATCGCTCGCGCTGGCCAGGCCCACGGGAGCCAGCTGAGAACCCGGATCAACCAGCTGCCTCCGACAGTCACGACATCTCGGGCGAGCTGGGCCATCGTGAACATGGTTCCGCCAGCGAGCGCGGCAAGGAGCACAGCTGCGTCGCGGCCGACTCGGCTTCGTTGCGCAATGGCGAGGATGGCGGCGAGCGCTCGGGCAGAACCGACCATCATCATGACGGCGGTGAGTGCGGCGACAGGTACGACGACCAGCGAGATGCCGAGGCCTATGTGTCCGAGCGAAAGGCCGACGAGCAGCCCAACCGATGCGGCCACGGGGCCGGTGCCGCTCATAGCGCCAGCGAGCTGTACCACGTAGCGCTCCGCCGCCGACAGGGGTAGGAGCGCAAGGCGCGTCGGGTCAACGGTCTCGTCGACGCCACCGATCAACACGGGTCCGAACACCCAGCCGAGGGCCATCGAGGCCATGAGCAGGATTACGGTCGCCCCGGCGTCGTCATCGGGCGTGTAGCGAGCGAGGCCGAGAACCAAGATGTTGGCGGCGGTGTAGCCGGACGCAGCAATGAGTACGAGGCGGCGGGTGCTTTTGCCGCGACGGTGAAGTCGATTGGTCGACAAGCGCCACCGCAGTCGCACGCCGAGCGCGGCGAGACCGAGCAGGCCGGTCGGGGCGTGCGTCGTCATCGAACGATTCGGGCCAGCGTGGTCTCAGCCAACGCCGAGCCAGGCCAGTGAGCCGCCAGGATTTGCGGCGGTACCGCCGACCGCGTCGACGAAGACATCTTCGAGCCGGACCATCGATGCATCGGTGAGCGATGCGACGGTGCCCGTGCGCACAACTCGGCCGTCGGAGACGATTGCGACCTGGTCACAGAGACGCTCGACGGTGTCCATCACGTGGCTCGAGAAGACGATCGTGCCCCCGCCTGAGCGGTAGTGCTCCAGCACGTCGACGATGATCTTCGACGAGACCGGGTCGACGGACTCGAACGGTTCGTCCAGCAGCAGGACCTTGGGCGAGTGGACCAGTGCGGCCGCAAGCGCCACTTTCTTCCGCATCCCTGTCGAATAGTCGGCGACCAGGTCGTTTGCGGCGCCACTCAAGCCAAGGAGCTTGAGCAATTCGGCAGAGCGGCGTTCGACTTCGCCACGTTCGAAGCGCCGGAGGAGCCCGACGTAGAGCAGAAGTTCTTCACCGGTGAGCCGTTCGAAGAGCCGAAGGTCGTCGGGCAAGACGCCAACGATCTTTTTGACCTCGGTGGGGTCGGGCCACACGTCTTGGCCGCAGATGCGGACGGTGCCTTCGTCGGGGCGGAGGAGGCCAACGATCATCCGGATCGTGGTGGTCTTGCCAGCGCCGTTGGGGCCAACGACACCGAACCAGCTGCCCGTCGGCACATGGAGGTCGAGATGGTCGACGGCGGTCTTGTCACCGAATTGCTTGACGAGTCCGTTCACAACGACCGCGGCGACCTCGCCAGAGGTTCCATCGCCGTTGCCGTTCCGCTGAACGCGGTCCAGCTGGCTGCCTTGGCGGTGGCTCGTTACCTTCACCGATTCCTTTCGGCAGAAGGCTCACGAAGATAAGCCGTTGGCCCCATCAGGGGTAGCCCTTCCTGTCGCGAAACAGACGATGCGATGCGGCGCTGCTGAGTTAACCCGAGCCCGTCGGTCGCGGCAGTCGCAGCGAAACGCCTACGCCGATCGCGGCGACGGCCGCGGATAGCAAGAACACCGGCGTGAAGGATCCAGCGAGGTCGGCGACGGCGCCGCCGATCTGGGGCGAGACCATCTGCGACACGCCGAACGCCAACGTTGCCGCGGAGAACGCCGGCCCGTAGTCATCGACTGTGGTGTTGCGCACGACGTAGAGGGTGATGAGTGTCGGGATACCGGAGAAGACCAGGCCGACGGCAAACGCTGCCGGGTAGGTGATCGTGCCCCAGCCGGGCAACAAGACGAGCACGATGATGACCCAGCCGGTGAATGCGGTGGCCAGCCCGAGCCGGGCACCGACCCGCTCGCCGAACGCGACGAAGACTGGTCCTCCGAAGATCATGGCGATGCCGACCAGAGTGAACGCGAGCGATGCGTTTGCACTCGTCCAGCCGTTGTCGTCTTCGAGCTTGGTGGCCAGGAACGCCAGGATCAGCAAGTACATGAATCCGAACGCGGTGTAGGCCGCTGTCAGGGCGAACCAGCCGCGCATGCGTTGCAGTGCTCCGAAGCCACCGATGCCGCCGTTGCCTTGCGGGCGTTCTTGGTCGTGCCCGATGACGAGCAATGCAGTCAGCACGATGGCAACCGAGATGACGAGCAGCACGACATAGACGAGGCGCCAGTCGTCGTCACCGCGAGATGATCGGACCCAGCTCGTGAGCTGGCTGGCGAACACGACACCGCTGCCCATGCCGGTTCCCATCAGGCCCACCGCGAGAGACCGCTTCTCGGGCGGCATCGCTGAGGTCGCGAGGACCGGCGTCGGGATCCAGACCAGTGCCCCGCCGAACCCGGAGCAGAACATCGCGAGCGCGACCACGAAGGCATTCGGCGCAGTCGCCGTAAGCGCTAGACCGCCGAGGACGAACACAAAGCCGACCCGCATGACCGGCAACAGCTTGTAGCGCCCGGTCGCCCACGAGACGCCGAGCGTGCCGATCAGATAGGCGCCAACGTTGACCGTTGCAAGCGTCCCTGCAACGGTGTTCGAAAGCCCGAGATCGTTACGAACTGCAGGAAGCACAACGCCAAACGCGAAGCGCCCGAACGACTGCGCAACGCCGGCGATCGCCGCCATCAAGAAGACGGCTGGCAGGCCGCGCATGCGACGAATCGGGAGGAATCCAGAGGCTTCGACCCCGACACTTGTCATCGCCGAGAACCGTAGGGCTCAGCGTGTGCAACCTGCTAGAAGGCGTGTCCCACCATGGCCACGCCCAAGGGACTTAGAGGTTGTTGGCGAAGGTGTTGATGTCGCGCACGGTGCCCAGATAGACGTCGGGCAGGGCATCTCGGAAGATGCAGTCGCCCGCGTGCACGGTGCCGTTGACGGTGCGGCTCGTTGCGGGGACACCGGCGGCGAGCAGCTTGTGGAAGTACGCCAGACCTTCGTCACGAAGCGGGTCGAGTTCGTTGACCGAGATGACGTGTGGCGGCAGCCCGGCCAGGTCGTCGACCGAGGCGTGGTACGGCCATGCGAGGGGGTTCGTGTCGTCGGCACCGTCGGGGCTGTACATGCGCACCATCGAGCCCATCATCGAGCAGTTCAGGAAGTAGTCGTCGTTCTCGAACAGCGACGGCAGCTTGGGGTCCTTTTCGGCGTAGGCACCCGAGATGTAGGGGCACTGTGCGTAGACGCCGTCGATCATGTCGAGCACGCCTTCGCCACTGGCCTTGAGCGTGGTCGCCAGCGACAGGTTGCCTCCACCGGATTCGCCCGAGACGACGATCTTGGAGATGCCGAGCGCGTCGCGATTCTCATGGGCCCACGTGACGCCGCTGAAGCAGTCGTTGAGACCGGCGGGGAACGGGTGCGGGCCGAGCTTGCCCGCGGCGTTGCGGAACTCCACGCCGATCACGATCATGCCGCTCGACGCGAGCTCATCACGCCAACGTACATAGCCAGCGCCAGACGCTTCCATGATGGCCATGCCGCCGCCGTGGATGTGCACAATGGCGGGCACCGGGCCTTCGACGTCGGTCGGCACGTGGAGGTACAGGCTGATGTCGTTGCCGTCGATGCCCTTGATGACCTCGGTGCGGTTGTCGACGTTGGTGATCGGCGGGGCTTGCGCGGAGAGGATCTCGCCGAGCATGCCGAAGCCTTCTTCGGCGCCCATGCCGAACTCGAGCAGCTGCTCGATCGGCGAATTGATGTCGACGGGTGCAGGCTCGGGCGCGCCGTCCATGCCAAGGGGTGCCATCGCCGCGATCATGCGAGGGTCCGCCCGGGGATCGTCACGCAGCTGCATGCCGGGAGTACCAAGTTGGCCGGGAAGAATCGGTGCGTCGCTCATGTCCCGAACCTAGGGCACGGGCTAGATCCTGTGCACAACTCGGGGCCCACTGCAGCTGGCCCAGTCGGGTCAGCCCGCCGGAGCCGGCTAGCGACGAATCAGCCCGGCGATGCGGCCTCGGGTCATCGCCAACCACTCTTTCGGCAGCGACGGCAGGGTGTCACGGGTGAAGTCGTCGACGATCTTCCCAATGGCCTGCACATGCGCCGGGTACGGGTGCACGGTGCCGTACATCTTGCGCAGTCCGATGCCGTGGTCGATCGCCATGGTGAAGATGCCGATCCACTCGGCGGCTGCGGGTCCGACGACGGAAGCTCGGAGGACTTTGCCGGTGAACCGTTCGACGTCGACGACGACCAGGCCGTGCTCGATGGCGTCGGTGTAGCCACGATCGATGTCGGCGAGGTTGACGGTGTAGCGACGACGACCGGCTTCCGGGAGTGCCTCGACCTCGGCGACGGTCATGCCGACTGATGCGATCTCTGGTCGGGAGTAGACGGCGTTGACTTCGGCCCGGGGCGAGCCGACGGTCAGCACCTTGGGCAGTGCGATCGCTCGGACGGCACGACGGCCCATCGCGTTGGCGCCGTGTGTGGTGAGCGAAGCTCCGGTGACGTCGCCGACGGCCCAGATGCCATCGACGCTGGTGCGACCCCAGGTATCGACGCTGATGCCCCGTTTGGTGTGGTCAACGCCAGCGGAGTCAAGAGCAAGCCGCTCAAGCTTTGGGCGTCTTCCCACCGCCAGCACCACGTAGTCGACACCGTCGATCTTGGTGCCGTCAGCGAGCAGCGCTGCATCGGTGGCCGCATCGAAGCCGTCGAGGGTCGTCCCGGTGTGGACTGCGATGCCGCGGTCCACCAGCGCAGCCTCGACTGCGGCCGAGACGGCCGGGTAGTCCGTGGCGAGCAGCCGGTCTTGCAGCTCGACGATCGCGACCTCGGTGCCCATGTCGGCGAAGGCCGTGGCCATTTCGAGCGAGATCGGTCCCCCGCCGACGAGCACGACCTTGGCGGGCACGTCGGTGAGTTCGAAGAGCTCTTCGTTGGTGAGCAGACGGTCGGCGGGCAGGCCTTCGATGTCGAAGCGCACGGGTTGCGAGCCGGCGCAGACGATCACGTGCTCGGCGTGCACCGCGGTCTCGCCCCCGTCGAGCAGGTCGACGTGCACGACATGGGGATCTCTCCGCCCGGTCAGGCTGGCCCATCCCTGCACAAGCACGATCTGGTCGTGATCGGCCATCTCGGCCGTCTCTTCGTCGCGCAGGTGATTGCGACGTTCCCGTGCCCAGCCGAAGGGATCTGGCTCGCCTGCCTTTGCGGCATGGAGCAGCGCCTTGGATGGCACGCACCCAACGTTGGTGCAGTCGCCGCCAACGTCGCCGCCCTCGATGAGCACGACGTCGTGGCCGAAGCCGGCCAGACCGATCGCGAGCGTGAGGCCGCCGGAGCCGGCACCGATGATGGCTGCCTTGTACGTCTTGGTGGGATCGAGCGAAGCCATGACGATCAGCGCACCGACGCAGTCGCTGCGACCGGTTCGGGATCCGTGTTCGCTACATCGAGGTCGGCGGCGCCTCGCTGGCGGGCGAAGCGGGCGATGACCAGGCTGGCGATGAAGATGACGACGCTGGCGACGATCGTCCAGGGATTGATACCGCCCAGGCCCTCGTCGAGACGCTCGATCGAGGCGCCGAGCAGGACGAACGCGATCGTCCCCGGCAGCGTGCCGAGGATCGTGGCAAGCAGGAACGACGTCCACCGGATCCGCAGGGCGCCGCTGGCGTAGTTGACCAGGTCGTACGGCAGGAACAGAAGACGCATGATGAAGACCGATTCGAAGCTGTTCGTGCGCATGCGTTCGCCCCAACGGGCAATCAGGCCCGCCTGGTCTTCGTCGTTCGAGCTCAGGTCCCGTTCGCCAGCGAGCAGGCGGCCGATGCCGTACGCGAGCATCGCCGACGCGTTGGCGGCGACGATCACGATGAGGACACCGACGACCGGTCCGAAAAGCAGCCCGGCAGCGACCGTGATCACGGTTGCGGGAAACAGCAGCAACGGCCGCAACAGATAGGCCAGCGCGTAGGCGAGTAGCCCCCACCACACGCCGTCGATCTCGTCGACGAGGCGCTGCGCCGTCTCGATCGTGCTCAAGCCTTCGCTGCGTTGGAACCAACGCCAGCCCAGGATCGCTGCGATCCAGACGGAGACGATTGCGCCGCGTTGTAGCCAGACGCGATTCATGCGACTCTCCGAAGTCTGCGGCGAGTGACCCCGACGTCGTCGGTGCTCGTCGTCATGTCTGTGCCGAGGCGGCGTGCGATCCAGCGGGTGCGCTCGATCACGGTGATGCTGACGGCGGCGGCCATGACGGTCCACACGATCCACGCCGACGCGGGGAGCGCGAGTGCCACGGTGAAGAAGATCACCGTCTCGGTGCCCTCGACCAAGCCTCGTGGCAGGATCGTGCTGGTCGCCGCTCCGGTCTGGGCGGCGCCAAGGGAACGCTTCTCGAGCATGGCGGCGACGTGTCCGAGCGATACGGCGTTGAGATAGAAGGTGCTGAGGACAACGGCGGTGGCGATCCAGGTGGCCGTGGTGTTGACACCAGCGGCGAGGCCGAGCGGAATGGCGGCGTAGCCGATCGTGTCGAAGAGGAAGTCGTAGAGCCCACCAAGGTCGCTTTGGCGTCCGTTGACGCGGGCGACCACACCGTCGAGCCCATCGAGGGCTCGGCCCAGCAACCACAACGCAACCGAGGCGACGATTGCGCCTTGCCACGCGGCCACCGCAGCGCCAAGCGATGCACCGAGCGCAGCCAGGGAGACCACGATCGGGGGCACGTTGCGAAGGGGGCCACGTGCAAGCGGGGCAAGCAGCGAGTCCTTCAGCGGGCGCAGGGTCGAGTCGAGCATGGCCCACTGTGAACCGCCCGAAGGTCCGCCCGCATTCCGAGCGACACCTTTTGTCACGAATTTCTTCCACCGAGTCGCCACTTGGCTTGTCCTGGCCGAGTTGGCTTGGTAGGCCTGCGCCATGACGCGACGTCCGACGTCCGCTTCTGAGGCGCTCTTCGACCGGGCTCGGTCGGTGATCCCACACGGCATCTTTGGCCACTACGGCGGAGCGCACCGATGCCATGCGCCGCAGTTCTTTGCATCGAGCGATGGGGCTCGCTTCACCGACGTCGACGGCAACACGTCGATCGATTGGATGTGCGCCTACGGACCGATGATCCTTGGCTACAACCATCCCGTCGTTGAGGAAGCAGCGGCCCGTCAGGCAGCGATGGGCAATACGGTCACCCTCGTTGCACCGGTGATGGTCGAGCTCGCCGAGGCGCTGGTCGATCTGGTGCAGGGCGCCGAGTGGGCATTGTTCGGCAAGAACGGGGCCGACGCGACCGGGCTGGCGACCATGGTCGCTCGGGCTGCAACCGGGCATCGTCACGATCGTCGACGACGTGCGGGCCGGTTTCCGTATCGACCTTGCCGGGTCGCACGCGGCGTATGGCTTCCAGCCGGATCTCATGTGCTTCGGCAAGGCCCTCGCGAACGGGCATCCGATCTCGGCGCTGCTCGGCACCGATGCGCTTCGTTCCGCAGCCGAAGCGACCTTCTCTACCGGCACGCAGTTCTTCAATGCCGCGCCGATGGCGGCGGCGCTCGCCACGATCAACGAGCTCCAGGCGATTGATGCGGCCAATGCGATGATGGAGATTGGCACCCGCCTCAATGCTGGACTCGTCGATGTCGCTGCATCGCACGGCCATGAGCTCATCGTGTCGGGCGTGCCGACGATGCCGTTCTTCCGCATCTCGGGAGCGGCCGGCCGCGAAACGCTCAAGAGCTGGGTCGCTGAGTGCGGACGCCAAGGGGCGTACTTCCTCGACTACCACAACAATTTCGTGTCGGCCGCCCACGGCGATACCGAGGTCGAGGAGACGTTGGCCATCGCCGAAGGGGCGTTCGAAGCGATCGCCGTCACGACCGCCTAGTTCGGTTCAGTTCGTTGGGCCGTCGGGCACGACGCCATCGCTGACGAGCGCTTCGATCTCGTCGGCGTCGAAGCCGAGCTCGGTGAGTGCTGCTCGGCTGTGGGCTCCGAATGCTGGCGACGCAGCCAGGTCAGGCCCTGGCGCCTCACTGAAGCGCAACGGCATTCCGGACGCCGTGTACGCACCGAACGCCAGGTGGTCGAAGTCTTCGACGTAGCCGTTGGCGCGGATCTGAGGATCTTCGAGCGCTTCGAGCGGGGTGTTGTACGGCCCGCAGGGGTATTCGATCGCTCGGAGCCGGTCCAGCCATTCGGCCGTCGTCGCGGTTCGAAAGAGTGCTTCGGCGGCTTCGACGATCGCAGTGAACTCCCGACTACCGGGCTCCGCACCATTTGGCTTGGGCACACCCGTGATGTCGTGGAACTTTTCGAACAGGCCCGGTGACAGGCCAGCGACGGTGACCATCGAGTCGCTCGTCAGATAGGTGCGGAAGTACAGCCGGAAGGCGCCACGTCCGTGCACGGCTCGCGCCTCGTACACATCGCGCACGGTCTCGAAGTCTGCGCCCGAGCTACGGACGACGTCGAGGTCGGCCATGACCTCGTTACGAGCGACCCGGTCGTGCTCGAAGCCATGGATCATCGGCGTGCCCAACGACAACGCCGTGCCGAGCAGCGACGTGTCGACCCGCTGCCCAACACCGGTCGAGTCTCGGTGGCGCAGCGCAGCCACGACACCGAGTGCGGAGACGATGCCCGTTCCCGTGTCGTTGACAGCCGGTCGGCTCGACGTGGGCGCGCCGTCGACGACACGGTTCATCAGGAAGCCGTTGCCGCTGCGGGCTTGAGCCAGCACGTCGTAGCCGCCGACATCAGCATCATCGCCTTCGGGCCCATATGCGTTGCCCGCGAGATAGACGAGCCGTGGGTTGACCTGGTGGGCGTGTTCCCAGTCGATGCGATAGCGCACGCGGTCTTGTGCCTTGAAGGCAACGAGGGCAACGTCGGCCCAGGCAAGCAGACGGTCGACGACCTCGGCCGAGCGCTCCGAGGCCAAGTCGATCGGCATGCTTCGCTTGCCTTGGTTAACGACGGCATAGGCCCGCCCTTCCCATGGCGATAGCGGCGACCCCCATCGCATTGCGTCACCGGTTGGCGGTTCGACCTTGATCACGTCGGCGCCCATTCCAGCGAGCAGCCGCCCGCAGTGTGGGATCGCAACGTTCTGGGCGAACTCGACGACCTTGACGCCCGCAAGCACTCCAGGGGCCGGGCTTGAGCCGGTGTCGGTGTTCGTCATCCGCGGCGCCGATACGCCTCGGCGTCTTCCGTTGATAGCTGAGCGAGCTGCTCGTCGCGGATGCGTTCGCGCTCAGCGCTGCGAGGGTGCGAGATGCCCGCGCCGATGACGGCCTCGTCGCGGTCACAGACGATGTAGCGACTGAGCCGTTGGGCGTGCGGCGACAGCTCGCTCCACGTTGCGAAGGACATCGAGCGGATGAGGGCCTCGCTGCGGAACCAGGGCGCCATGAACTCGACGTTAGGCATCGCCCGCACATCACGCGACAGGTTTGGCGTGCCGCCGTGCCAGCACCGTGCGTCGCGAATAATCGCCGAACCGGCAGGTACCGGGCAGACCGTGCTGAGCCGCATCCATTCAGGCTCATCGGCGAGCGTCGGAATCGGTGCCCGGGAGCGATGGGTTCCGGGGATCTGACGAATGGGACCGTTCTCGGGCGTCAGGTCGATGAGCGGGAAGTTGATGTGGACGACCGGCACTGGCAGGTCGCGCATGCTGACGCCGCCAACGGGGTCGTGAAGCTCGGTCCAGACGTTGTCCGAGTGCAGTCCTTGGTATTCAATCGCGCCAGGCAGAGCGAGGTCACCACCCGCGCCGTAGACGATGTAGTCGGAAGATCCGAAGATCGACGCCAGGATCGGCGTGGTCGTCGGCAGGTCGATGAGCTGGCACCACTCGGGTCGGTGGAACATGTGGCGCGACGCCGAGGTGCCACCGAACGAATAGCGATGCGGCAGGCCACCTGCCCCGCCACCGACGGCGCCTTGGGGGTCGGCCTCGACCAGGGTTGCGATGACCTCGTTCGCCGCGGCTCGCAGCCGATCGAGTTGCTCCGGAGCGAGTGCATCGCCAACCACCACGAAGCCGTCTCGGTGAAAGATCTCGGTCGCTCGTTCGACGTCAGCTGCGTCGACGATCTCGAGGCCACGGATCCCGTTGCGCTCTCGGAGATCTTCCCGCAGCGCAGTTACGTCGGGGTCGTCGTAGGACCTCGTCCAGTCGTGACAGCGAGGGTCGCCCTTGACCAGGTTCCGATGCTCCGGCGTCGTCTCGATCTCGATCTCGCCCGTCGGCGTTGCGAGACCGAGCGGGTTGTCGTTCGACTCCGACGCGTTCGCCCGGGCCCGGTTCGCGAACCCGTTCGGTGGAACGTCGGCGTTCCATCCGATGCTGCCCAGGTCGACCATCAGACCCGGTCCTCGGCATTCACGGTGACGCCGCCCGAACGCAGCCGGTCGATCTCAGCGAACGTGAAACCGAACTCGGCCAGTACCTCGTCGGTGTGCTCGCCGTGCTCCGGAGGCTGGCGCTCAATCTCAGTCGGCGTGGCGCTGAACCGCGGCGCCGGAGCGGGCTGGGTCACTCCCCCATGTTCGACGAAGGTGCCTCGTGCCGCGAGGTGCGGATGGTTCGGCGCTTCGTGCAGGTCGAGCACCGGCTGCACACAGGCGTTGCGACCCTCGGTGTGGGCGGCCCATTCGTCCCGCGTCCGCGTGGCGACGATCTCGCTGAACTTGGCCGCCATCTCTGGCCAGGCAGTCCGAGGCCGATGGAAGGCGAACTCCTCAGGATCAAGATCGAACGCGTCGGCGAGGTTGCCGAACAGCCGAGGACTCAGGCAGGCAACCGAGATGAACTTGTCGTCGGCGCAGCGGTACATGCGGTAGAGCCAGTGGCCGCCGTCGACCGTGTTCGTGCCTCGTTCGTTGCGCCAGAAGCCGGTCGGCAGTCCCCCGTACATGTACGACATGAGGCTGGCCGAGCCATCGACCATGGCGGCATCGACAACTTGGCCTTGGCCGGTCTGGCGAGCCGACATGATTCCGGCCAGCATGCCGAGCGCCAGATAGGTGCCGCCGCCTCCGAAGTCGCCGCCGAGGATCAGCGGCGGCAGCGGCTGCTCAGGTGTGCCGACCGAGTGGGCGACGCCGGTGAGCGAGATGTAGCTCAGGTCGAAGCCGGCCTGGTCGGCGAGCGGGCCGTCTTGACCCCAGCCCGTCATCCGTCCGTACACGAGTGCGGGATTGCGAGCCATGCAGTCGTCGGGCCCGACGCCGAGCTTCTCGCAGACGCCCGGTCGGTTGCCTTCGATCAGACCGTCGGCCTGTTCGACGAGCCGCATGAACGCCTCGACGCCTTCGGGCTGATCGAAGTCGATCGTGACCGCACGACGGTTGCGATACAGCGTGCGGTACTCGTTGGGCGGATAGCCGTAGTCCGGCTCGGCGGGCCGGTCGACTCGAATCACGTTGGCGCCCATGTCCGCCAGCAGCATTGCGGCGAAGGGCCCTGGCCCGATGCACCAAAGCTCCAGGATCGTCACGCCTTCGAGCGGACCCATCTTGTCTCTCCCCTGTCGTCTGCTCGCTGTCCGCGAACAGTACTTGGCCCGGCCGCGACCAGGCACGGTCCCCTCGCCAGCCCTGGGCCGCTAACCGCAGCCGGTCGTCCAGGCGAGAGCGGAACAGACTTCGTCAAGCAGCTGCTGGTCCACGAAACCGATCGACTCGACCAGGCTGTCGCGGCGCACCGGCCCGACCGCAAGCGTGTTGAGCACGCCCCGAACGCCGTAGCTCGCGATCGAGACCTCTGACGGCAAGTCCCGAATCGTGGTCGTCGCCGGGACCACAATCGGCGCAGTCAAATCCAGAGCTGAAACCTCTAGGACGGGCCGACGCTTCACCGTCCCGTCGTCGTGCACGATCTCGGCCCAGTGAAGTTCACCCCGCATTCGGTCGTGCCCGAAGCATGAAGTCCTGAGGGTCGCCCCAGTCGTCCTCGGCGTCGAGCGGCACTCGCTCCAAGACTTGCTGCGCTTTGCGATAACTGTCGGCCCGGATCGCACGATCGAGTGCGTCGCGAATCCCCTCGGTCGCCGTTCGGTCACCCGACTTGAGCCAGGCCATGTGTTCGTCGCTCAGTCGTACCGTGACGCTCGTTGTCATACGGCGATCTTACAGCTGCAAGACAGCTCGCACCAGAGGCAGCTCTCTTGCCGAAGTACCCGGAAAACAACAACAACGCCTGACCCCACACCGTGGGTTCAGACGTTGCATATGTCCTGAAGCAGGACATTGGTGCACCT